>JAUYGW010000148.1 GCA_030690245.1 Gallionella sp.
TCGAGGCCGCCAATGCCTTCGGCCGCTTCTTCAACGGCCAGATCACCGCCGCAGGCAAGGTTCCTCCAGCCAAGGTCTTCATCGCCGGCGCCGGCGTGGCCGGCCTCGCGGCGATCGGCACCGCAGCCGGCCTGGGCGCGATCGTGCGCGCCAACGACACCCGTGCCGAAGTGGCCGACCAGGTCAAGTCCTTGGGCGGCGAATTCGTGAAGGTCGAGTATGAGGAAGAAGGTTCCGGTGGCGGCGGCTATGCCAAGGTGATGAGCGAAGGCTTCCAGCAGGCCCAGCGCGAGATGTACGCCAAGCAGGCGAAGGAAGTGGACATCATCATCACCACCGCGCTGATCCCCGGCAAACCGGCACCGAAGCTGATCACCGCCGAGATGGTGAAGAGCATGAAGCCGGGTAGCGTCATCGTCGACATGGCGGCCGAACGGGGCGGCAATTGCGAACTGACCGAACCCGGTCAAGCGGTAGTGAAGCATGGTGTGACCATCGTCGGCTACACCGATCTGAACTCGCGCCTGGCCAAGCAATCTTCCACTCTGTATGGAACCAACCTGTTCCGCCTGACCGAGGAACTGTGCAAGACCAAGGACGGCATCATCAACGTCAACATGGAAGACGACGCCATCCGCGGCCTGACGGTCATCAAGGATGGTGTGGTCACCTGGCCTGCGCCTGCGCCGAAATTGCCGGCGGCTCCGGCTAAACCGGCTGCTGCAAAAGCGGCTGCGCCCGCCGCCAAGGGTCACGGCGGCGGCGGAGAACCGATGGCCGGCGGCAAGCTGGCGATCATGTTCGGCGTCGCGGCGGCGGTATTCTGGTTCATCGGCGCCAATGCGCCCGCGGCATTCCTCGGGCACTTCACCGTGTTCGTGCTCGCCTGCTTCGTCGGCTACATGGTAGTGTGGAACGTCACTCCCGCGCTGCATACGCCGCTGATGAGCGTCACCAATGCGATCAGCAGCATCATCGCGATCGGCGCGCTGGTGCAGATCGCGCCGCCGCTGACGGGTGGCGGAGGCCCGCGTCCGGATGACTGGATACGCTGGCTGGCGGTGGCCGGCATCGCACTCACCGCAGTCAATATGTTCGGCGGCTTTGCCGTTACCCAGCGCATGCTGGCGATGTTCCGCAAATAAGGTAAACAATCATGTCTGAAAGCTTGGTAACCGCCTCCTATATCGGCGCGACGATTCTTTTTATCCTGAGCCTCGGCGGGCTTTCCCATCCGGAGACTTCGCGGCGCGGCAATTTCTACGGCATGATCGGCATGACCATCGCCGTGCTGGCGACCATCTTCGGGCCGCGCGTCACGATGGCCGGCATTCCATGGATCATCGGCGCGATGGCGGTCGGCGGCACGGTCGGAATCTACGCCGCCCGCAAAGTGCAGATGACGCAGATGCCAGAACTGGTCGCGCTGATGCACAGCCTGGTCGGCCTGGCCGCCTGTCTGGTCGGATTCGCGAATTACATCGACCCGGAAGCGGCGGCCCACCTGACCAGTGCGGAAAAAGCCATCCACGAGATGGAAATCTACATCGGCATCCTGATCGGCGCGGTGACTTTCTCCGGCTCGATCATCGCCTTCGGCAAGCTGTCGGGCAAGATCGGCGGCAAACCGCTGCTGCTGCCCGCGCGTCACTGGCTGAACCTGCTGGGCCTGCTGATCGTCATCTTCTGCGGCTGGCAGTTCCTGCACGCCGAATCGGTGAGCGCCGGCATGCTGCCGCTGATCGTGATGACCGCAATCGCGCTGCTGTTCGGCATCCACATGGTGATGGCAATCGGCGGCGCCGACATGCCGGTGGTGGTGTCGATGCTGAACAGCTACTCCGGCTGGGCGGCGGCGGCGACCGGCTTCATGCTGTCGAATGACCTGCTGATCGTCACCGGTGCGCTGGTGGGCTCCTCCGGCGCGATCCTCTCCTACATCATGTGCCGCGCGATGAACCGCCACTTCATCAGCGTGATCGCGGGCGGCTTCGGCACCAGCGGCGGCACAGTTGTTGCGGCCAGCGGCGAAGCACAACCCGCCGGCGAAGTGGTGCCGGTCAATGCGGTCGAGACCGCCGAACTGCTGCGCGAAGCCAGGAACGTGATCATCGTGCCGGGATACGGCATGGCGGTGGCGCAGGCTCAGCATACGGTCTACGAGATCACCAAGCTGCTGCGCGAAAAAGGCATCAACGTGCGCTTCGGCATCCACCCGGTCGCCGGCCGCATGCCCGGCCATATGAACGTGCTGCTGGCCGAAGCCAAGGTGCCCTACGACATCGTGTTCGAGATGGACGAGCTCAACGAGGACTTCCCGAATACCGACGTCGCGATGGTCATCGGCGCCACCGCCATCGTGAACCCGGCGGCGCAGGACGACCCGA
>JAUYGW010000162.1 GCA_030690245.1 Gallionella sp.
TGACTTCGGTGCATTCGTTTGCGGCCGACCCCAAGCGCGGGATTTTCATCCTGTCTTTCCTGGTCGTCGTGATAGGCGCATCGCTGCTGCTGTTTGCGTGGCGTGCGCCGAAGATCGGCCTGGGCGGCAAATTCGATCTGCTGTCGCGCGAAGCGCTGTTGCTGTCGAACAACGTGCTCTTTTCGGTCGCTGCAGCCTCGGTGTTCATCGGCACGCTTTATCCGCTGTTCATGGATGCGCTAGGCCAGGGCAAGCTGTCGGTTGGTCCGCCCTATTTCGAGGCGGTGTTCGTGCCGCTGATGGTGCCGATGGTGCTGATGATGGGCCTGGGCCCGCTGGCGCGCTGGAAGAGATTTTCCATGCCGGAGCTGGCGAAACGCGTGCGCTGGGCATTTGCCAGCGCAGTCTTGATCGCCTTGCTGCTGCCGCTGACCATGGGGAAATGGAACGCCATGATCGCGCTGGGGCTGCTGATGGCGTTCTGGATTATCGCTTCGGCGGCATTGAGTTTGCGTGAGCGGCTGGCCGGGCATGGCAATTTCATGCAGCGGGCGCGTGGCCAATCGCTGAGCTATTACGGCATGCAGTTTGCGCATCTCGGCGTGGCGGTGTTCATCATCGGTGTGACGCTGGTGAATGGTTACGAAACCGAACGCGATGTGCGCATGGATGTCGGCGATATCTTGCAGGAAGGCGGCTATGAATTCCGTTTTAATGGCACCACGGAAATAGAAGGCCCAAATTATATGGCAGCCAAGGGGCACGTGACGGTCAGCAAGAATGGCAAGCTGGTCACCGAGCTGTATCCGGAAAAACGCCAGTACAACGCATCCGGCATGCCGATGACCGAAGCGGCGATCGACACCGGCTGGTTGGGCGACTTGTACGTGTCGCTGGGCGAACCGATACCGGACAGCAACGGGGCATGGGCGGTGCGCGTCTACATCAAGCCGTTTGTCGACTGGATATGGGCGGGATGTCTGCTGATGGCGCTGGGCGGCGTGCTGGCGATCAGCGATCGCCGCTACCGCCTGCACCGGAAGGCCGGAGCGGAGAAGCGGGGAGCGGAAGGAAAATCCGGCACAGGCAATGTATTGGCGACTGAGGGCAAGCTATCATGATGCGTTTCATCCTTCCATTAGTGGTTTTCCTGATCATGGCGGCTTTCATGTATGTCGGGCTGGGGTTGAACCCGCGCGAAGTGCCGTCGCCGCTGGTCGGCAAGGCGGCCCCCGCGTTTACGCTGCCGCAACTGCATGAGCCGTCCAGGCAGTTTTCACCGCAGGACATGAAGGGCAAGGTGTGGCTGTTCAACGTGTGGGCCTCGTGGTGCACGGCTTGCGAGAATGAACACCCGGTATTTCTGGAATTGTCGCGCCAGAACCTGGTGCCGATTTACGGCATGGACTATAAGGACAAGCGCGAGGACGGAGAGGCCTGGTTGCGCAAGCACGGCAATCCCTACACTCTGGTCGTATCCGATGCCGAAGGCCGCGTCGGCATCGATTACGGCGTGTACGGCGTGCCGGAAACCTATGTGATCGACAAGCAGGGCGTCATCCAGCACAAGCATATCGGCGCGGTGACACCGAAAATCCTGGACGAAACCATCCTTCCCCTGGTCAAGGAGTTGCAAGCCAAATGAAAAAGCGTTTGCTGATGTTGCTATTGTGCTTATTGCCAGTCTTGGCTTATGCCGGCGAAGCCAAGGATATGGCTGCCGACCCGGTGCTGGAAAAGCGCATGATCGGTCTGGCGGAAAATCTGCGCTGCCTGGTTTGCCAGAATGAGTCGCTGGCCAGCTCGCATTCAGATCTCGCCGAAGACCTGCGCCGCGAAGTGCGCGAGCAAATGCAGAAGGGGCTGAGCGATCAGGAGATCATCGATTACCTGGTGTCCCGCTACGGCGATTTCGTGCTGTATGACCCGCCGGTAAAAAAATCCACGCTGGTGCTCTGGTATGGCCCGTTCGCGTTGCTGCTGGCAGGCGCCGGCATGCTGATCTACCAATTGCGCAAGCGCAAGAGCCTGGTTCCGGAAGCCGCATTGTCCGCCGAAGAAACGCAACGCGCCGCGTCCCTGCTGGATGAAACTCCCGATTCATCGGATCAATCGAACGGCCAAGGTGGCGACCATGCCCGTTCCCTCTCTCCTACCTCTCCCC
>JAUYGW010000166.1 GCA_030690245.1 Gallionella sp.
CCGGGGATTTCACATCTGACTTACAAAACCGCCTACGCACGCTTTACGCCCAGTAATTCCGATTAACGCTCGCACCCTACGTATTACCGCGGCTGCTGGCACGTAGTTAGCCGGTGCTTCTTCTTCCAGTACCGTCATCCACGCACGTTATTCACGTACGCGATTTCGTTCCGGCCGAAAGAGCTTTACAACCCGAAGGCCTTCTTCACTCACGCGGCATGGCTGGATCAGGGTTGCCCCCATTGTCCAAAATTCCCCACTGCTGCCTCCCGTAGGAGTCTGGGCCGTGTCTCAGTCCCAGTGTGGCTGGTCGTTCTCTCAAACCAGCTACGGATCGTAGCCTTGGTGGGCTCTTACCCCGCCAACTAGCTAATCCGACATCGGCCGCTCCACGAGCGCGAGGTCCTTGCGAATCCCCCGCTTTCTCCCTCAGGACGTATGCGGTATTAGCCTCGATTTCTCGAGGTTGTCCCCCACTCCTGGGTACGTTCCGATGTGTTACTCACCCGTTCGCCACTCTACTCGCAGGGTTGCCCCCACTTTCGCGTTCGACTTGCATGTGTAAGGCATGCCGCCAGCGTTCAATCTGAGCCAGGATCAAACTCTTCAGTTCAATCCATCAATAATCGCCTAAGCGATTGTTTGCAAACCGTTTTACCGGCCTGCGCTCACACTACTCTCAAAGTCCTCAACAAGGTTATCCCCCAAAAGGGATTTCCTACGTCACTGACTAAATCATTCGTGTGAGTACCAAAGTGTATCTATGCGAGTCAGCACCCAGTCAGCCCCTCCACGCTCGCGCATGGAAAAACCACCCAGGCACCTTCACGCCACACCCAGCACCCACACCTATCGGCTGTAAATTTTTAAAGAGCAAACCCGCGACCGGGGCCGTCGGGCAAAGAGGCGGGATTATACAGTGCCGGCGAAGCAGGTCAAGGGTTTTGCCGGAATATTGCAAATACGGCCGCGTGCGCGGCCACTCGAACGACTGCGTTCAGACGACGGTGATGCGCGCGAATTTTCGCTTGCCCACCTGCGCCACCGCAACCGTGCCTTTTGCGAGCTTGAGACCGCGGTCGCTGACGCGCTCCCCGTCTAGCCTCACGCCGCCTTGCTCGATCATGCGTATCGCCTCTGAGGTGCTCGCGGTCAGATGCGCGTGTTTCAACGCCTGCACCAGCGTCAGGCCGCCGTCTTCGGTCGCGATTTTCACTTCGGGCATGTCCTCGGGCAACGCTCCCTCGCGAAAACGTGCTTCGAAATCGGCGAGCGCGCGCGCTGCCGCCGTCTTGTCATGGAAGCGCGCCACGATTTCCTGCGCAAACGCCACCTTGAAGTCGCGCGGATTGCGCCCGGCGGCGACTTGCTGCTTCCACTTGCCCACCGTCTCGAGCGACTCGAACGACAGCAGTTCGATGTAGCGCCACATCAGCTCGTCCGAGATCGACATCAGTTTGCCGAAGATGTCCTCCGCTTTCTCGTTGATGCCGACGTAGTTGCCGAGGGACTTCGACATTTTGTTGACGCCGTCCAGCCCTTCGAGCAGCGGCATGGTGAGGATGCATTGCGGCGGCTGGCCGTAGTGTTTCTGCATCTCGCGCCCGACCAGCAGGTTGAACTTCTGGTCGGTGCCGCCGAGTTCGATGTCGGCGCGCATCGCCACCGAATCGTACCCTTGCATCAGCGGATAGAGGAATTCGTGAATGGCGATCGGCTGGTTCGCCTTGTAGCGCTTGCCGAAATCGTCGCGCTCGAGCATGCGCGCGACGGTGGAGGTCGCCGCGAGTCTGATCATGCCCGCGGCGCCGAGCGCGTCGCCCCATTTCGAGTTGAAGCAGATCTCGGTCTTCTCCGCATCGAGAATCTTGAATATCTGCGCCTTGTAGGTGACGGCATTGGCCTCGATCTCCGCCCGCGTCAGCGGCGGCCGCGTCACGTTCTTGCCGCTGGGGTCGCCGATCAACCCGGTGAAATCGCCGATAAGGAACATGACGTGATGTCCCAGTTCCTGGAACTGGCGCATCTTGTTGATGAGCACGGTATGCCCCAAATGCAGGTCCGGCGCAGTCGGATCGAAGCCGGTCTTGACGCGCAGCGGCCGGCCGGCCCTGATCTTTTCAGCCAGTTCTTCCTCCACCAGCAGCTCGCCGCAGCCGCGTTTGATGATCTGCATGGCGGACTCAATCGCATTGCTCTTCATTGCGCTCCGCATCTGGCACAGCGCAAATTGGCTGTGCTACACTTGCGCCGGACCAAAAAAGCCCAAGCGGATGAATAAACACGAAAAACGGATTTTAACGCACTTCGGCGGCCGGCGAGAATCAAAACTCCGTCTAATATGGGTCGTCGCCCTGTGCAGCCTGCCTTTTCTCGGCGTGGTTGCCGCCTTCGGCACCGCGCCCGACACCGCGTATTCGTTCATCCCCACGAGAACGGTGGTGGAAAGCCTGGATGTCGCTCATGCCGGGCAATCCGCTGATGCCAACCAGGTGTTCTGGCGCGAAGAACGTTTCGGGCGCGGCGACACGGTTTCCGACCTGCTCGCCCGCTTGGGCGTGAGCAACGAGGAAGCGCGCGCTTTCCTGCGCTGGGTCAAGCCCGCAGTCTCGCTGCAGTTGCTGCGCCCGGGCACCATGGTGCAGGCGCGCACTGCCGAAGACGGCACCCTGCTCGCGCTACGCTATATCACCGACAAGGGCCGGCTGGTCGGCTTCGAAAAACAGGGCGCGGAATTCAAAGCGGTCGAGCAACAGCTCACGCTCTCGCCGCGGCAGCAGATAAAGTCCGGCGAGATTCGCAGTTCGCTTTTCGCCGCCGCCGATGCGGCCGGCGTCTCGGATAATGTCGCCATCCAACTCGCCGATATTCTTGCCGGCGACATCGATTTCCACCGCGACCTGCGCCGCGGCGACAAGTTCACCGTGATCTACGAGATGTTCTATCACCAGGGCCGCGCGATCAAATCCGGACGCTTGCTCGCCGCCGAATTCATCAACCAGGGCAAGAGCTACCGCGCGATCTGGTTCGAGGACGCCGAAGGCAAGGGCGATTATTACACCCCCGATGGCAAGAGCATGCACAAGGCTTTCCTGCGCTCGCCACTGGCGTTTTCCCGCATCAGTTCCGGCTTCGCCATGCGCTTTCATCCGATTCTGCACCAGTGGCGCACGCACAAGGGCGTCGATTACGCGGCTCCGACGGGCACCCAGGTCAAAGCCACCGCAGACGGCACAGTCGAATTCGTCGGCAGGCAAAACGGCTACGGCAATGTCATCATGCTCAAGCACCAGGGCGGCTTCAACACCCGTTATGCCCACCTCAGCAGATTCGCCGGCGGCCTGCGCAAAGGCGCGCGGGTGCACCAGGGCGACGTAATCGGGCGTGTTGGCCAGACCGGCTGGGCGACAGGGCCGCATTTGCATTACGAATTCCGCGTCCACGACCAGGTGCGCAATCCGCTCACGGTCGCGCTGCCCGCAGCGCTGCCCATCCCCGCACAGCAACTGGCGGCATTCAGTAGCGTGTCCGCGCCCTTCGCGGCACAACTGAACCTGCTCAAGAATACCAACCTGGCGCTGCTCGAGTAAGGACGCGCTTTCGCGTGGCTGCGCGCGACTTGTTCGTCGGTCTGATGTCGGGCACCAGCCTGGACGGTGTGGACGCCGCGCTGGTCGAGTTCGCCGCTCCCGCTCCTGCCCTGATCGGCACCGCCTATCTGCCCCTTCCCGGCCCGCTCAAGAACGAACTGCATGCGCTGCAGGCCCCGGGGCCGAACGAACTGGATCGCGCCGCACGGGCCGGCAATGCGCTCTCACGCCTGTACGCCGAAGCGGTCCTGGCGCTGCTCAGGCAGGCGGGCATCCCGCCTGCGGCGATACGCGCCTGCGGTTGCCACGGCCAGACCATTCGCCACCGCCCCGACGCCGGCTACAGCTTGCAGATCGGCAACCCGGCGCTGCTGGCCGAACTGACCGGCATCAGCGTGGTCGCGGATTTTCGCAGCCGCGACATCGCTGCGGGCGGCCAGGGCGCGCCGCTCGCTCCGGCGTTTCACGCCGCCGCATTCGGCGCCGACGCCAGGCATCGCGTCATCGTCAATATCGGCGGCATCGCCAACCTGAGCGATCTGCCGGCGCGCGGCGCAGTCACGGGCTTCGACACCGGACCGGGCAATGTTTTGCTCGATCTGTGGATCCACCGGCATCTGGGCGAAGAGCATGATAGCGCCGGCGCCTGGGCACAAAGCGGAACCGTGCTCCCGGAGGTAGTGGCGGCGATGCTGGCCGAGCCGTATTTCGCGCGGCGCCCGCCCAAGAGCTGCGGCAGAGATCTGTTCAACGCGGCTTGGCTGGAACAGTTCCCGCTACAGCGGGCGGCAGTGCAGGATGTTCAGGCCACGCTCGCCGAGTTCAGCGCGCGCTCGATCGCCGGCGCAGTGGATCAGTATTGCCCGCAAGCGGATGAACTGTATGTCTGCGGCGGCGGCGCGCACAATCTGGACCTGCTCGAACGACTGCGCCGGAGCCTGCCCCAATGCCATGTCGACACCACGGCTGCGCTGGGGACAGACCCGGACTGGGTCGAGGCGATCGCCTTCGCCTGGCTCGCCAAGCAAACGCTCGACGGCTCACCGGCGAATCTGCCGGCGGTCACCGGCGCAGGCGGCGAACGCGTACTCGGGGCGATTTATCCGGCGTAGCCAGGCCGTTGACGCGCAATCCGCGGCACACAAAGAAAACGGGAGCCACAGCTCCCGTTTCGCCGCCCTGTCCAATGCCTTAGGGACAGCCCACGCAAGAACCCGGCGCGGGCGGTTTAAAGGCCCGTGCCTGCGCTGCACCTCGATTCTTGATTACGCTAGGCGGAAAAGGACGAGCCGCAACCGCAAGTGCTGGTCGCGTTCGGATTCTTGATCACAAACTGCGCACCTTCGAGCCCTTCCTGGTAATCGATTTCCGCGCCGACCAGGTATTGGTAGCTCATCGCGTCGATCAGCAGGGTGACGCCGTTCTTCTCCATCGCGGTGTCATCCTCGTTCTTGATTTCGTCGAAGGTAAAGCCGTACTGGAAACCCGAACAGCCGCCGCCGCTTACGAATACGCGCAGCTTGAGTTCGTTGTTGCCTTCTTCCTCGATCAGTTCCTTTACCTTGTTCGCCGCATTGTCGGTGAAGAGCAACGGGGCGGGCATCTCTGCTACTGCATTCATGTACTTGCTCCTGAAAATGATCCAACTATTTTGTCCGCCCTCAACTGCGCGAGGCGATCTTCAGCTCAACCGTCTTGCCGCTCTCGCTCACGCCGGAGCTATGCACCAATTGGCCGTCAACCACCGCGCCGAGGTGCATTTCCAGCGTATTGTAATGCACATCCCCTTTGACGCGGGAATGCGCCTGAAGTTCTAGAAACTCGGCGGAATGTACCGGGCCGTTTATCGCCCCGTTCACCACCAAATGGGAAACATGGATCTCGCCGTCTATGCGGGCCTGCTCGCTCAGCACCAGCGTGCTCGGCTGGCCACCCGCGGCGATGACGTTGCCCTTGATCTCGCCATCGACGCGCAGACCGCCGGAGAAAGTGACGTTGCCCTCGATCATGGTGCCAGCGCCGATCAGGCTGTCGATGCGGTTCTGCGGCTTGTTCGCCTTTTTGTTGAACATGGACCACCCCCATTAAGGTTCTGACAAAACGAGGGAATACGCCCTCTCGCGCTCCCCCAAAAGCAGAAGCTGTCACCAGGTCCTTGTGACCGCCCCTAAGACAGATTGAAGCTCTGCGTCGCGCGCACATGAGCGGAGCCGGTTTCGAAAATCCGCACACTCACCATCTTGACCTGCGCGCCCGGCGCCACGCGGAACGTGCCCTCGACCCGCTGGAAGTACTTGAAACTGATCTTATAAGCTTGGGCTGCCCCTTCTTCGGGTAAAGTAATAATAGCATCTTTGCCATCCTCGTGCAGAGTCACCAGTAACTGCAGATTACCCTGGAAGGGCTTGTCGCGCCGACCGCCCTGCAACAG
>JAUYGW010000183.1 GCA_030690245.1 Gallionella sp.
TGATCGTGGGTCGTGCACTGCCCGATGCGCGCGATGGTCTCAAACCCGTACACCGGCGTGTGCTGTTCGCCATGCACGAGCTGAATAACGACTGGAACCGGCCCTACAAGAAGTCGGCCCGTATCGTCGGTGACGTGATCGGTAAGTACCACCCGCACGGAGACTCCGCGGTGTACGACACCATCGTTCGCATGGCGCAGGACTTCTCGTTGCGCCACATGCTGGTGGACGGTCAGGGCAACTTCGGCTCGGTCGACGGCGACAACGCAGCGGCCATGCGTTACACGGAAATCCGCCTGTCGAAGATCGCCCACGAGATGCTGGCCGACATCGACAAGGAAACCGTCGATTTCGTCCCGAATTATGATGGCAAGGAACAAGAGCCGACGGCGCTGCCGACGCGCATACCCAACCTGCTCATCAACGGCTCGTCGGGCATCGCGGTGGGGATGGCGACCAATATCCCGCCGCACAACCTGACCGAGGTGGTGGATGCGGGTCTGGCGCTGCTCGCCAATCCCGCCATCAGCATCGACGAGCTGATCGAAATCATGCCGGCGCCGGATTTCCCCACGGCCGGGATCATTTACGGCCTGGCCGGGGTGCACCAGGGCTACCGCACCGGCCGCGGCCGCGTGATCATGCGCGCGCGCACCCATTTCGAGGACATGGAGAAGGGCAATCGCCAGTCCATCATCGTCGACGAGCTGCCCTACCAGGTCAACAAGAAGAGCCTGCTCGAGCGCATCGCCGAGCTGGTGAACGAGAAGAAACTGGAGGGCATCAGCGAAATCCGCGACGAGTCGGACAAGTCGGGCATGCGCATGGTGTTCGAATTGAAGCGTGGCGAGCTGCCCGAAGTGGTGCTCAACAACCTGTACAAGCAGACCCAGCTGCAGGACAGCTTCGGCATCAATATGGTGGCCCTGGTCGACGGCCAGCCGCGCCTGTTGAACCTGAAGCAGATGCTCGACGCGTTCCTCGCGCACCGGCGCGAGGTGGTGACGCGACGCACCGTGTTCGAATTGCGCAAGGCGCGCGAGCGCGGCCATATCCTCGAAGGCCTGGCGGTGGCGCTGTCGAACGTCGACGAGATCATCGCCCTGATCAAGCAGTCGCAGACGCCGCCCGAAGCCAAGACGGCGCTGATGGCGCGGGCCTGGCGCTCGCAGCTGGTGGCGGAGATGCTCGCGCGCGCCGCTGCAGACGCCTCGCGTCCTGACGGCCTGGCGGCGAATTTCGGCCTGGTCGAGGGCGGCTACCATTTGTCCGACGCCCAGGCGCAGGCGATTCTGGAGATGCGCCTGCAACGCCTCACCGGCCTGGAGCAGGACAAGATCGTGTCCGAATACAAAGAGGTGATGCTGCAGATCACCGATTATCTCGACATCCTCGCCAAGCCGGCGCGCATCACCGCGATCATCGTCGACGAAATGAACGCGATCAAAGAGCAGTACGGCGACAAGAGGAAGAGCGAGATCGAGCAAAATCCGCAGGACCTCGACGATGAGGACCTGATCACCCCGACCGACATGGTGGTGACCCTGTCGCACACGGGCTACATCAAGTCGCAGCCGCTCGCCGACTACAGCGCGCAGCGCCGCGGCGGACGCGGCAGGCAGGCGACCGCGACCAAGGAGGACGATTTCATCGAACGGCTGTTCATCGCGAACACCCACGATTACATCCTCTGCTTCTCCAGTCGCGGCCGCGTGTACTGGGTCAAGGTCTACCAGGTGCCGCAGGGCAGCCGCTCAAGCCGCGGCAAGCCCGTCGTCAACATGTTCCCACTGATGGAGGGCGAGAAAATTACCGCCATTCTGCCGGTGAAGCAGTTCGACGACGGGCATTTCATTTTCATGGCCACGGCGCAGGGAACGGTGAAAAAGACGCCGCTGTCGGCTTTTGCCAATCCGCGCGGCAAGGGCATCATCGCGGTGGAGCTGGACGAGGGCGATTTCCTTATCGGCGTCGCCATCACCGACGGCAGGCACGACGTCATGCTGTTCTCCGAAGCCGGCAAGGCGGTGCGCTTCGAGGAGGACGATGT
>JAUYGW010000190.1 GCA_030690245.1 Gallionella sp.
CAACCGGGTGCGCGACAGTGGCGGCATGTTGCTGGTCAGCGGCACGCAAGCGCCGCTGCATCTCCGACTTCGCGACGATCTGCGCACCCGCCTCGGCTGGGGTCTGGTGTATCAGGTGCACGGGCTGAGCGACGAAGAAAAAAAACAGGCGCTGATGCAGCATGCGCAGTCGCGCGGCTTCGCGCTGTCGCCGGAAGTCACGCAGTATCTATTGCGCCACGGGCGCCGCGACCTGCCCAGCCTGCTGGCGGCGCTGGATGCGCTGGATGCGCATTCGTTGCGCCTGCATCGCGCGCCGTCGGTGCCGCTGCTGAAAGAAATCCTGCAACAGGAATTGAAATAAATCGGTGTAGGAGCGGGCTCTGCCCGCGACAAATGAAATCGCGGGCAGGGCCCGCTCCTACAGAAAATGCCGCACTACGGCAAAGATGTGAAATGGAAAATTTGAAATGAATTTAGCGTTATTTGATCTGGACAACACCCTGCTGAACGGCGACAGCGATTTCGAATGGTCGCAATTTCTGATCCGCATCGGCGTGCTCGACCGCGAACTGTTCGAGGTGAAGAACCTCGTCTTCTATGAGCAATACAAGGCCGGGACGCTGGACATTCACGAGTTTCTGGATTTTCAATTGAAGCCGCTGTCGCGCCATTCCCGCAAGACGCTGGATACCTGGCACCAGCAATTCATGCGCGAGAGCGTGCTGCCGATGATCACCCCGCTGTCGCGCGAACTGGTGCAGCGCCATCGAGCGGCGGGCGATATATGCGCCATCATCACCGCCACCAACAGCTTCGTCACCGCGCCGATCGCGCGCGAATTCGGCGTCGAGCACCTGATCGCCACCGAGCCGGAACACAGGGACGGCGAGTTCACCGGGAATGTGGCGGATGTGCCGTGCTTCCGCGAAGGCAAGATCACCCGCCTGGAAAACTGGCTCGCAGAACGCGGCTGGACGCTGGACAGCTTCGCCGACAGCACGTTCTACAGCGATTCGCTGAACGACCTGCCGCTGCTGCGCAAAGTAAAGCACCCGGTCGCGGCAAATCCCGATGAAACGCTGCGTGCCCACGCCGAACAGCACGGCTGGCGCATCATCAGCCTGCGCTAGCGATATTCGCCGGGGAGGGCGGGGCGCTCATGGTGAAATCAACGGTAGCGCTCTACGGCACATCGTGCTGCCACCTGTGCGAGGAGGCAGAAACAGTCATATGTGAGGCAGGGGTTGTTGCGGAGCATATTGACATCGCCGACGACGACGGTTTGCTCGGAAAATACGGCGTGCGCATCCCGGTATTGCGGCGCATCGACAATGGTGCGGAGCTTGGCTGGCCGTTCGATGCTATGGCTGTGGTGCAGTTTCTGGCGTGATGCGGCGGTAAATGTATCGCCATGAATTACGAAAAATTCAATCAAGAAGCAAACTGGAGGCCATCTGCCTTGGCCCATGGGTATTCGTCACGCTTCTTTCTTGAATTTTTCGATGACGCGCCGATCGCGCTTGGTCGGTGCTGTCGGACGAAGCCGTCACACCGGGCGGTAACGAGTCTTCGAAAGAAGCATTACGGACTGACGTCTGGTTACTAATCCCCCGATCT
>JAUYGW010000191.1 GCA_030690245.1 Gallionella sp.
ATCAACATCAAGGTGGACCGCGAAGAGCGCCCCGACCTCGACCAGATCTACCAGACCGCGCATCAACTGCTGATGCAGCGCGGCGGCGGCTGGCCGCTGACCATGTTCCTCAGCCCGGACGGCACGCCGTTCTTCGGTGGCACGTATTTCCCCAAGGAGGCGCGCTACAACCTGCCCGGCTTTGCCGACCTGTTGCAGCAAGTCGCGCAGGCCTATGCGAACAGTCGCACCGAACTGGCCGCGCAGGGCAAGCATCTCACCGCCGCTCTCGCCGGCGCACTTCCCCAGGCCGGCGAGACGGCGGTATCGCCGGACGCCGAACCGCTTGCCTTGGCAGTGCGCCAGCTCGGCGAAAATTTCGACGGCGTAAACGGCGGCTTCGGCGACGCGCCGAAATTCCTGCATCCGGCGGAACTCGATCTGTTGCTGCGCCGCAGCCATGCCGCCGCTGGCCGGGAATCCCGGCACATCGTGCGCTTCACCCTGCAACAGATGGCGCATGGCGGACTGTATGACCAGCTCGGCGGCGGCTTCTGCCGCTACAGCGTGGACGCAGGCTGGGGCATACCGCATTTCGAAAAGATGCTTTACGACAACGGCCTGATGCTATCCCTGTACGGCGCTGCATGGCAGGACTGCGGCGAGCCGTTGTTTGCGCGCGTGGTGGAGCAGACCGCGGCTTGGGCCATGCGCGAGATGCAATCGCCGGAGGGCGGCTACTATTCCTCGCTGGATGCCGACTCGGAACATGAGGAAGGCAAATTCTACGTGTGGCAGCGCGACAAAATCCGCAAGCTGCTGAGTGCCGGGGAATACGCGCTCGTCGCGCCCCATTACGGCCTGGACAGTCCACCCAATTTCGAACAGCGCGCCTGGCATTTGCGCGTCAGCATGCCGCTTGACGAGATCACGCAGCACCTGCAGCTCTCCGCAGAACAGGCGGCAGAGAGGCTTGCCGCCGCGCAGGCAAAACTGTTCGCCGCGCGCGGACAGCGCATCCGCCCCGGCCGCGACGAGAAAATCCTCGGTGCGTGGAACGGCTTGATGATCGCAGGCATGGCGCACGCCGCGCGGATATTCGACCGCCCTGATTGGCTGCATTCGGCGCAACGCGCGATGGATTTTGTGCGCGGCACCCTATGGCGCGACGGCAGATTATTGGCGACGTACAAGGACGGCAAGGCGCATCTCAACGCCTACCTCGATGACCACGCCTTCCTGCTGAACGCCGCGCTGGAATTGCTGCAGGCCGAATTCCGCGGCACGGATCTGGCCTTCGCCGTGCAGCTCGCCGACGCGCTGCTGGCGCGCTTTGAAGACACGCAACACGGCGGGTTTTTCTTCACCAGCCATGACCATGAGGTGCTGATCCAGCGCAGCAAGACGGGGCATGATGATGCCACGCCCTGCGGCAACGGCATCGCCGCGCAGGCACTGCTGCGCCTCGCATTACTGACTGGAGATGAGAAATATCAGGCGGCGGCGGAACGCTGCCTGAAATTGTTTTTCCCGGCAATGCGGCAGGCCGCGAGCTACCACAGCAGCCTGTGCACCGCATTGACCGAACTGCTGGAGCCGCCCGGCCTGCTGGTGCTGCGCGGCAAGGAGGCCGCGACATGGCAGGCCGCGCTACGGCGGCGCTACCTGCCGGGTATGTTGGTTGTGGCGTTAAGCGAAGATGCGATCGGTCTGCCCGAGGCGCTCGACAAGCCAAGCAGTGGACAGACCACCGCCTGGTTGTGCCGCGGTACGCGCTGCCTGGCGCCGATCACCGACATCGATGAGTTGCTGAAGCACCTGGATATGTAGGTCGGGTTAGCGCAGCGTAACCCGACGGCTATCGAAAAGTGTTGGGTTACGCGATAAAGCCGCTAACCCAACCTACGTTAGCGCAACGACGCGCCGCCCTGCGCCGAAAATCCGATCGCGCTCGCCACGCCCGCACCGAAGCGTTTCGCCAGACGATCCGCGAAATTTTCCTTCGTGGTGAAGTCCACGATCTTCTCGGCCTTGATGACATCGCGCGCCACCGACTCCAGGCTGCCGTAGCCATCCGCCAGCCCCATTTCAACGCCGCGCTGGCCGTTCCACACCAGGCCGCTGAAGGTGTCCGGCGTTTCCTTGAGGCGCTTGCCGCGCCCCTGCTTCACCACATCGATGAACTGCTGATGGATTTCGGCGAGCATCTGTTTGGCGTATGCCTGTTGCGCCGGATCGGTTGCCGAAAACGGGTCGAGAAAGCCCTTGTTGGTACCGGCGGTAATCAGGCGGCGTTCCACGCCGAGTTTCTCCATCGTGCCGGTGAAGCCGAAGCCGTCCATCAGCACGCCGACCGAGCCGATCAGGCTGGCCTTGTCCACGAAAATCTTGTCCGCCGCCACCGCCACGTAATAGCCGCCGGAGGCGCAAATGTCCTCGACCACCGCGTACAGCGGGATGGCCGGATACTTGGCGCGCAGGCGGCGGATCTCGTCGTTGATCTGCCCGGCCTGCACGGGGCTGCCGCCGGGACTGTTGATGCGCAGGATCACGCCCTGCGTGTCCTTGTCCTCAAACGCATCCTGCAGGCTGGGAATCAGGTTGTCGGCGCTCGCCTGGCTATCCGGCGCGATCACACCCTGCATGTCCACCAGCGCGGTATGTTTGCCAGTGCTCAGCGCCTGCTCGGACTTGCCCATCCAGCCCATCACCAGAAACAGGATGACGAACAGATAGCCGAAAGTCAGCGTCTTGAAAAAGATGCCCCAGTGCCGCGCGCGGCGCTGCTCCTGAACGGCTGTCATCGCCAGCTTTTCCAGCACGCCGCGTTCCCAGTTGTTGTTTTGATCCGACATTACGATTCCTTTAATTAGTGTTAAGCGTTGGCTTTCAGCCATGCGCGCAATTCCGCGAAATCCTTCACCAGCGCGAGCGGGTTCAATTCCCGCAACTGCTCCGGCGGGTGCGCGCCGTGCCCCATCGCCACCACATCCACCTGGGCATTCTGCGCCATCTGCACATCGTGCGTGGTATCGCCGATCATCAGCGCACGCCCGGGAGTGACCGCCAATTCATCCAACAGTTCAAACAGCATGGACGGATCGGGTTTGGAAAAAGTCTGGTCTGCCGTGCGCGTGGCGTGAAAATATTGCTTCAGGCCGGTGGATTCCAGCACCCTGTCCAGCCCCGCGCGGCTCTTGCCGGTCGCCACCCCCAGCCAATAACCCGCGTCATGCAATTCCGCGATCGTCTCGCGCGCGCCTGCGAACAGCGGGATTGCCGCATCCTGTATCAGGAAATGGTGGCGGTAACGCGCCACCAGCGGCTCATACATGGACTCCGGCGCGTCCGGCACCGCATGGCGCAATGCCTGGATCAAACCCAGGCCGATCACATGGCGCGCGGTTTCATCGTCGGGAACCGTCAACCCCAAGTCGCGGCACGCCGCCTGGATCGAACCCGCGATCACCGCAGTCGAATCCATCACCGTACCGTCCCAGTCGAACACGATCAAATCGTAACGTTTGCTCATTGCCTTGCCGCCAAAAAAGAGGCGCGGATGTTACCACCTTCGGGCTTGCCACCCCAACCTGTGCCACAATACGAGGATGAAGAAATCTACAAACACCAACTGGCTGCTGTATTGCCGTCCCGGCTTCGAGCAGGATTGCGCGCAGGAAGCCTTGCGCCAGGCGATGCAACAAAAACCCATCATCGGTATCGAGCAACCCGCCATCGTCGCCGACAGCGGCTACGTCGCCGTCGCGCTCAACGAACAGAAGCCGTCTTACCGCGAGCTGATCTTCGCGCGCCAGTTGATCCGGCTGCATCACACCATTGCCGCATTGCCGGAACGCGACCGCCTGACCCCGATCCTCGCCGCCATCGCCACCCTGCCCGGCAGCTTCGGCGCGCTATGGCTGGAAGCGCCGGACACCAACGATGGAAAACTGCTGTCCACCTTCACCCGCCGCTTTCAGCCGTTGCTGGAAAGCGCGCTGCGCGAACAGGGTCGCTTGCAGGACGATCCCCAAAACACGCACAGCAAGCTGCCACGCCTGCATATCTTCTTCCCCGACAAATCATCAGTGTTAATCGGCACCAGCGATCCGCACAACAGCGCGGCGACCATCATGGGCATCATGCGCCAGTTGATGCCCGCCGAAGCGCCGAGCCGCTCGACGATGAAACTGGCCGAGGCAATCGAGGTGTTCATGGATCGCAGCGAACAGACGCGCCTGTTGCGGCAAGGCATGACAGCAGTCGATCTCGGCGCCGCACCCGGCGGCTGGACCTGGCAAATGGTCAAGCGCGGCATCCGCGTGACTGCGGTGGACAACGGCCCGATGAAGGGCGTGCTGGCGAAGCACCCTCTGGTCGAGCACCTCAAGCAGGACGGCTTCAAATACGCGCCACGCAAAGCGGTGGACTGGCTGGTGTGCGACATGGTGGAAAAACCCTCCAAGGTCGCCAAGTTGATCGAAGAGTGGTTTGCGGCAGGCTGGTGCAAGCACGCGATCTTCAATTTGAAACTGCCGATGAAGCAGCGCGTCGTCGCACTCGACAGCGCGCTGGGCGGCATCCGCACTCGCTTGGACGAGGAAGGCATCAATTACAAAATGATCGCGAAGCAGCTTTACCACGACCGCGAAGAAATCACGGTGTTTTTGACTAAGACCAAGAAGTGATCGGTGTCTTTGTAGGGTGCGCTGCGCGCACTATGGCGCATGGAATGCACCCTCCATTCGCCGAACGACACCTTAACGTTTAATTACCTGTCTCAACACGCTTATGAAGCCAAGAGAAACATTGGACCATCTGAAACAGCATGACTCACAGTTGCTGACTATCCACTACTCTTGCCAGAGTCTAGGCGACGGAAATGAGGGGTTATCACCTCGCATTACTTCAATTGCTGTGCTTCATTTAGCTAGTTCCAGCATGCATAGCTTTTCAATTCATCTCATTGCAGAAGCTCGTAAAGTCAGCAGAGATGACATCCATGAACACTATGATGAACTTGAAAAGCAAATGCTTATTGAGTTCTATGCGTTTG
>JAUYGW010000222.1 GCA_030690245.1 Gallionella sp.
TCGGGAGTGATAAAACCAAAACCCTTTGCGTCGTTGAACCATTTAACTGTACCAGTTGCCATGTGTTTACTTCCTTACTAAAAAAACGGGGAAATCCCCCGCGAAACTGTTTGAGTCATAAGATCGCACACGGCAAAACCAGTACTGCAGATACTTTGATTCAAACGCCAGCGCACTTTTTACTCTTGTTTGGTTAATATCGTCAAGAGGGTTTGAAAAATATTTTCGATTAGGCTTGAAAAAGCATCGTTAATCATCAAGTATATCGTCAGGAGAGGGTGTCAGAATGCCCATTGAGAATTATGGCAATTGAACAGCAAAGCAGCACGGTACTCGCGCCGGAACGCGCCAAAACAAAGCCGCCGCGTATGTATAAGGTGCTTTTGTTTAACGACGATTACACGACAATGGATTTTGTAATTGAGGTGTTGCAGCGTTTTTTTGCGATGAACCGTGAACGCGCGCTGCAAACCATGCTCAAAGTGCATAGTGAAGGGTCGGCGGTATGCGGGGTGTATTCGCTGGATGTTGCCGAAACCAAGGTTGCTCAGGTATCGGCATTTGCAAAACAACATGGGCATCCGCTAAGGTGCGGGATGGAGGGAATGTAAAATGATTGCGCAAGAGTTGGAAGTCAGTTTGCACATGGCGTTTGTCGAAGCCCGGCAAAAGCGCCATGAGTTGATTACCGTTGAGCATTTGCTGCTCGCGATGCTGGATAACGCTTCTGCCGCGCAGGTGTTGCGTTCTTGCAATGTGGATATTGGTGAGTTGCGCCAGGTTGTCACAGAGTTTGTGGATAAGCATACGCCGAGCGTTGCGGGCGAAGAAGAGGTGGATACGCAACCTACTGTCGGCTTCCAGCGCGTTATCCAGCGCGCGATATTGCATGTGCAATCCGCCCAGAAAAAAGAGGTGTCCGGCGCAAACATTCTTGCTGCGCTATTTGGCGAAAAAGATTCTCACGCGGTGCATTTTCTGACGGAACGCGGCGTCAATCGCCTCGACGTGGTGAATTACATCGTGCATGGCATCGCCAAAAACGAAGCCGGCAGCACCCCACAACCGCACGGCGACAACGAAGCCGAGCAGCCAGCCAGCGATGAGAGTGCGCTGAAAAATTACACGCTGGACCTCAATGCGCAGGCCTTGGCCGGCAAGATCGACCCGCTCATCGGACGCGATATCGAATTGGAGCGTGTGATCCAGACGCTGTGCCGCCGCCGCAAAAACAATCCGCTGCTGGTGGGCGAGGCCGGTGTCGGCAAGACGGCGATCGCCGAAGGCTTGGCGCGGCGTATCGTCGAGGAGAACGTGCCGGAAATTCTCAAAGACGCGCGCGTTTACTCGCTGGATATGGGTTCGCTGCTGGCGGGTACCAAATATCGCGGCGACTTCGAGCAACGACTCAAGGCGGTGCTGAAGGAATTGGGCAGCATGCCGAACGCGGTGTTGTTCATCGATGAAATCCACACCATGATCGGTGCGGGCGCGGCTTCCGGCGGCACGATGGATGCGTCCAACCTGCTCAAGCCGACGTTGTCGAACGGGCAATTGAAGTGCATCGGCGCGACCACCTATCAGGAATATCGCGGCATCTTCGAAAAAGATCACGCGCTGTCGCTCCGCTTCCAGAAAATCGATGTGCCGGAGCCGTCGGTGGAGCAGACCATCGCGATCCTGCGCGGCCTGAGGTCGCGTTTTGAGGAACACCACAGCGTCAAATACAGTGCGGCGGCATTGACCAGCGCGGCAGAGCTTTCCGCGCGCTTCATCAACGACCGCCACCTGCCGGACAAGGCGATCGACGTGCTGGACGAGGCGGGCGCCGCGCAGCGCATCCTGCCGAAATCGAAACAGAAGAAGACCATCGGCAAGCACGAGATCGAGGAGATCATTGCCAAGATCGCGCGCATTCCGGCGCGCACCGTGTCGCACGACGACCGCAACGCGCTGAAGAATCTGGATCGCGACCTGAAGGCTACCGTGTTCGGCCAGAACAAGGCGATCGACGCGCTCGCCACCGCCATCAAGATGTCGCGCAGCGGCCTAGGCAATCCGCAAAAACCGATCGGCAGCTTCCT
>JAUYGW010000234.1 GCA_030690245.1 Gallionella sp.
GTTAAACATAGCGGAGGAAAATCCTGTTGCGGCAGATAAATCGCTGGACTCGATTCAGGCAACGGTTTCGCTATTGGGCACTCAACCGGAGATGGGCAGAGCGCGTCCAGAACTGGCGGATGGGTTGCGCAGTTTTCCGACACGCACGCCATACATCATTTTTTATGTGCCCGATGGGGATGATCTGCTGGTTGTTCGGGTGTTGCACCATGCCCGTGATATTGACGCAGAATATTTTTCTTAGGCGATAGGTAATGGCGCTTCCCAGTGCCCAGATTCATCATTTCCAGCGCGTCATGCGCCACGCGCGTTGCCGGCTCTCGTCGAGAAAAGTCCAGGCCACGATCCGGCTCTTTTTCTGCCCCTGCGCCATCTCTATCGTTCTGCTGTCCAGCACGCCGGCTCGTTTCAGCGCGCGATAAACGCCGGGCAGGCTGGCCGACTTCGAGACCAGCGTGGTGAACCACAAACAGCTGTCGCGAAGCTGCGCGCTCTCCTCTATCATGCGGCACACAAAAGCCTCCTCGCCCCCCTCACACCACAGCTCCGCGCCCTGCCCGCCGAAATTCAACAGTGGCTGCCTGGCGGCATCCTTGCCAAGATTCTTCCATTTGCGCTGCGTGCCTGCATGGGCTTCAGCCAGCGAGGCATGGAACGGCGGATTGCACAAGGTGAGGTCGAACATCTCGTTCGCCCGCACCACGCCGGTGAAGGCCGCCGAGCGTGAGGTTTGCAGACGCAGTTCGATGGCATCGCTCAACCCGCTGTTCGCCTCCAGGATGCGTTGCGCGTTGTCGAGCGCAGCCGGATCGATGTCGGTGCCAACGAACTGCCAGCCATAGGAACGGTGGCCGGTGAGCGGATAGACACAGTTGGCGCCGACGCCGATGTCGAGCACCCGGACGGATTTGCCGCGCGGGATGATGCCGCCGTTGTCGGCACCCAGCAGATCGGCAAGGTAGTGGAGATAGTCCGCCCGGCCGGGGATGGGCGGGCAGAGATACTGCGCCGGAATATCCCAGCCCGTGATGCCGTATGTCTGTTTCAACAGCGCGCGGTTGAGCGCTTTGACTGCCGCCGGGTTGGCGAAAGCGATGGACTCATCGCCATACTCATTCGTCGCGACAAATGCCGCCAGCTCCGGGCTGCAGGCGATGAGCTGCCTGAAGTCGTAACGGCCCCGATGCGGATTGCGCGGATGCAAACCGGTTTTTTCGGCAGGTGCGGCCCTGCCCTTCGCGGCGGATGCACCACGTTGTTTATCCTTCATGCCTGATTTAACCCTAAAAAACGCAGTTGGCAAGGTGGTAGGGGCGAATTCATTCGCCCGAACAACGTGTTATGTGCGAATAAATTCGCACCTACACAAGCGACTTGAATATCTTACAAACGCCCCATCTTCGGCAACTCACCCACCAGCGGCGCGACGTAATCCAGCCACGCCTGCGTCACATCGTTGCCCGCCGCGTTGATGTATTCGTCCTTCATCTCGGTGGCGACTTTCGCCACGGTCGATAGCGGCGTGATGAAGCATTCGCTGGCATACGGCTTGCTGCTCAGGCGGCGTATCGCCACTGAGCCGGGCTGGCCGGTGCTGGCGGCGTGGTTCACCGCAACGGTACCGACTTCGCGCGCTTCCTTCGCATCGACTTCGGAAATGATGGTCGGGAAGGAGCGTTGCAAATAGCCGAAGGTGTCGGCACGCACGCGCATTTTCTGCCCGGGGAAGGCTTCTTTCACCAGCGCGGCCAGCGTGTCGCCCAAGGCGCCCGAACCGGAAAGCTGGATATTGCCGTGCGAGTCGCGTTCGCCGCTGGTCGAGATCGGGTTGCCGTCCTTGTCGGAAATCCCTTCGGAAGCGGCAATCACGCAGCGGCCATATTTCGCCATCGTCTCGCGCACATCCTGCTGGAATTTTTCGACATCGAACACGCGCTCCGGCAAATAGATCAGGTGCGGGCCGTCGCCTTCCGTCTGGCGCGCCAGGGCCGACGCGGCGGTCAAAAATCCGGCGCTGCGTCCCATCACCACGTTGACCTTGATGCCTTGCAGCGCGCGGTTGTCGCGGTCGTCGCCCATGAAGGCCAGCGCGACGAAACGCGCCGCCGAAGCGAAGCCGGGACAGTGGTCGGTGACTTTCAGGTCGTTGTCGATGGTCTTGGGAATATGCACGGTGCAGAAATCGTAATTCGCCTCCTTCGCCATCTCGGCGATGATATGCGCGGTCTCGGCGGAATCGTTGCCGCCGATGTAGAAGAAATAGCGCACGTCGTTCTTCCTGAACACCTCGAACACCCTCTCGCACTCGGCCTTGCCGGGCTTGAGGCGCACCGAACCCAGCGCCGCTGCCGGGGTGGTGGCGACCAGTTCGAGCTGCTCGACGCTCTGCATGGTCAGGTCAATGAAGTCTTCTTTCATGATGCCTGCGATGCCGTGGCGCGCGCCGAGGATGCCGGTGATATTGGGTTGCCGGCGCGCCGCCAGCACCGCGCCGACCAGCGATTGGTTGATGACGACGGTGGGGCCGCCCGATTGGCCGATCACCATTTTGCCGGTTAGCTTCGCTTGCGTTGCCATGACACCACCTCCCAATGATAAAGATGAATCATTCTAAACCGAATACGGCCCTGCGGCATCGCCCTGATTCGCTTATAATTACGCGTTTTTTATTTCGCCAACCTTAAGGAAAAGTATGAGTTTGTTAAATGTGCGCCCCGGCGACAATCTTCCCTACGAATGCAATGTCATCATTGAAATCCCTAAGCACGCCGACCCGGTAAAGTACGAAGTGGACAAGGTTTCCGGCGTGCTGGTGGTGGATCGTTTCATCGGGTCGCTGATGCGCTATCCGTGCAACTACGGCTTTATCCCGGAAACCATCGCCGACGACGGCGACCCGGTGGATGTGCTGGTGGTCACCCCGTTTCCCATCATTCATGGTGCTATCATCCCCTGCCGTCCGGTCGGCATGTTGAGCATGTCGGATGAAGGCGGCGGCGACGCCAAGATCATCGCTGTGCCCACCGACAAGCTGACTCCGCTCTACCATGAAGTTCTGACTTACGAGGATTTGCCGAAAATCACGCTGGAGCAAATCAAGCATTTCTTTGAGCTTTACAAAGCCCTGGAGCCGGGCAAGTGGGTCAAGATCAACGGCTGGGAAGGGGTTGAAGCGGCTCATGCGGAAATCACGAATGGCATCAAAGCGTACCAGAATAAATCTTCAGGCAAGTAACTCACTTAACCAACGGGAGAAAATCATGACGGCACAGATTATCGACGGCAAGACCATCGCACAGGAAGTGCGCGCCGAATGGAAGGAGCGCGCCAATGCACTGAAAATACGTGGCGTCACGCCGGGGCTGGCGGTCATCATCGTCGGCGAAGACCCCGCCTCCAAGGTGTACGTCGCCAACAAGGTGAAGGCCTGCGCCGAACTGGGCCTGCATTCCGAGCACATCATCATGGCAGCCGACACACCGGAAGCCGTGCTGCTGAAGAAGATCGCCGAGCTGAACAGCGACCCGAAGATCCACGGCATCCTCGTGCAATTGCCCGTGCCGAAACATATCGACACCAGCAAGGTGCTCGAAGCCATCAGCCCGGACAAGGACGTGGACGGCTTCCACCCGATGAACGTCGGCGCGCTGGTCACCGGCAACATGCGCTTCGCCCCCTGCACCCCTTACGGTGCGATGAAGCTGCTGGAAAAATGCGGCGTGTCCATCGAAGGCAAGCATGCCGTGGTGGTCGGGCGCAGCAACATCGTCGGCAAGCCGATGGCGCTGATGCTGCTGCAACATAACGCCACCGTCACGATCTGCACCTCCAAGACCGTCGACCTCGCCAAGTACACGCGCGATGCCGACATCCTCGTCGTCGCCACCGGCAAGGCGAAGATGATCACCGGCAGCATGATCAAACCCGGCGCGGCGGTGATCGACGTCGGCATCAACCGCATGCCCGACGGCAAGCTGTGCGGCGACGTGGATTTCGATTCAGCGAAGGAAGTCGCCGGCTGGATCACCCCGGTTCCCGGCGGTGTCGGCCCGATGACCATCACCATGCTGGTGGCGAACGCCGTGCGCGCAGCGGAGCGCTTATCCGGTCTCGGCAAGTAAATTGAATATTGGATTCTTGTGATTGTTTAAGGCGGGATTCCGGAAGAAGTTTGGTATTCGTTCCAATCAAAAGCCGGGAATGATCCCGGCTTTTTCAAACCATGCTATCGCGGGTTGTCCACTCCTGTAACAGACTGAATCCCACCGCAAGCAGCGTCGGCCCGATGAAAATACCGACGAAGCCGAAGGCCAGCACCCCGCCCATCACACCGAACAAAACCAGGATGAACGGCAGGTTGCTGCTGCGGCTGATGAGCAGGGGCTTCACCACATTATCCACGCTGCTGATCAGGAAAAACCCCCACAGCAGCATGAAAACCCCCCACCCAACAGTGCCTTGGTAGAACAGCCAGATGGCCGCACCGCCCCATATCAGGGGTGGCCCAACAGGAATCAGTGAGAATAAAAAAGTAGCGGCGCCGAGCAGCAGCGCTGCCGGCACGCCTGCAATCGCGAAACCGATTGTCGCCATTAAACCCTGTGCCAGTGCGGTCCCCAAGAGCCCGTACATGACACCCTGCACGGTGTTATTGACGATGCCGAGAATGTTCACCACATGGGTTCCGACCACGCGATCCATCGCCACGTTAAGGAAACGCAACAACGCCTCGCCATTACGGTAGAAGAAGAAGCTGACGAACGCGGCCAAGCTCATTTCCATGACCCCCTGCCCAAGCAAGATTCCGCCCGCAAGCAGAAAATTCTTGGTGGGTTCCAGAAAACGTTTCACCAGGGCGAGCATTTCTTCCTGGCTGGTGGCGAGCAGGTGCCAGTATTCATCGACCGAACCGCCGACTATCGGCACCCCTTTTACCCAAGACGGCGGCTCCAGCGGCCCGGCCTCAACGGCCTGCTTGACCCCATCGTAAAAAGCGGTAATGTTATCGGCAAGGTTGTATGCCACCAAGGCCAACGGCAGGATAACCACGAGCACCAGCGATAGTGTCATGATGAACGCGGCTATATTTTGCCTGCCCTTCATCCTGCGCAACAACCAGACATAAAGAGGCCAGGTCGAGACGCACACCACGGCGGCAAGCAGCATTGCGGCCAGAAACGGCCTCAGCACCAGGAAGCAACCCACCACCAGAATAGACATGACGGCAAGTTGAGCGAAATATTCGAAGCGTTTTTCCATAGCGTTGTGCCCTGACCTTGCCCCTGAATTCCATATCCCTTAACAGTCTCATTATGCGGCATCCTTCAACTGTCGCTGGCACAA
>JAUYGW010000235.1 GCA_030690245.1 Gallionella sp.
GGGCTGTGGCAACTGTTCCCATACCTGCGGCAGGAAAGTGCTGCGATAGTGCCCGTATTCGAACACGATACCGTCCACGTTGGGGCGGATCTGCGCCAGCGCATCGGCCTCGTCCCGGACATCCATCGCGGTCGTCGGCGAGAGCAGCGAGATTTCGACCGTGGTGATGTCGAGTTCCTCGACGCTCAACGGCATGAAGCGCGGATCGTGCATCGCGGCGGAAACGGCGTTGCTTTTGACATCGGCGAGCAATGACCGGTGCGCCTGCAGCGTGCCGATGCAGCCGCGCAACTCGCCGTTTTGCGTGAGCGTCACGAAGCATGCGCCGTGTTCGACCAGCCAGGGCGCGGTTTCGTCTGCCGCATGGGGCAGATCCAATGCGCGTGAAATCGCGGCGCGTGCGATCGGCAGCAGTATCTTTCCTTGTTCAGTATTCATTTTTCATTTCCTCGGTAAAGGCGAGGGCGGCATAGCCCACCACTTGGTCATAAGACCCCGCAGTGTCTCCGGAGTTTCGCAGATCGAGCAAATGAGGCGTGAGGTGGTGCCGGCGCGCCGCGACGATCATGCCGTTGATCGGCGTGCCGCCGCAGGCGTGGTCGTGATCGATGGGCTGGCGCAGCCTGAGGATGGCTTGCACGGTGTCATGATCCACGCGCTGTGCGGTGGCGTAGGGCAGGAAATGGGATAAATCCGAGCTGATCACGATCAGCGTTTCCTCGCCGCCCCACAGTACTTCCAGCACCGCCGCGACTTCCTCGGGCGTCGCCATGCCCACCGCCAGCGGCAGCAGGGTGAAATCCGGCAGCACGCTTTGCAGGAACGGCAGTTGCACCTCCAGCGAATGTTCCAGCGCATGCGCCTGCGCGCTGACGGTCACCTGCGGCAGATCGGCGATGCTGCGCGCCGCTTCCGTATCCAGCATGACCCGCCCCAGCGGCGTATCGAAGGCCTCCACACCGGGCAGCGCCAGGCCGCGCACCGCGACGCGGTGGGTGGGGCCGAGCAGCACCACGCGGCGGATGCGCGCGGCAATCGGCTGGAGCGTGGCGTAGGCGGTCGCGGCAATCGCGCCGGAATAGATGTAACCGGCGTGCGGTACGATCAGGGCTTTAGGGGTCAGGCTGTGCGGATGCGCTTGTGACAGAAATTGCTGCACGTCATGCGCAAGCTGCCGGGGGTCGGCGGGATAGAACAGGCCTGCGACGGCAGGGGTGCGGATGGCAGACATGACAACCTCCCTTCATGCGATGCCCCTGATGTGGGGGCATGCCGGAAAGAATCAACCCAGACCCGCAAAAAACACTTCACCACGAAGGGCACAAAGGCCACGAAGTAGTTTTTCTCCGTGCACTTCGTGTTCTTCGTGGTTCGGCTGGGCTGCTATGGTTTCAGTGCCTGCCGGAATTCGTCGGGGAAGTGATGGAAGGCGCTGTCGAGCAGTTGCACGGCACCGTTGATGAGATGGCAACGGCCGCTGCCGGGCAGCATGGTGCAGAGATTCTTCAGCGTGGTCAGATCGGTCGCGGTGCCGCATCCGGTGTCGATCCGGTCCAGCAGCCGGCTCATGGTGGCGGTACCCACCTTGCACGAGTTGCATTGGCCGCATGAGGAATGGGCGAAGAAGCGCTCATATTCGGCCACCCGCTTGACGATGCCGGTGCCCTCCGATATGACGATCATCGCGCCCGTGCCCAGATTGGCGCCGCGCGCGCGCAGGGAATCGAAATCCATCGCCACATCGAGGTCGACAGGTGTCAGCAAGGCGCACGAAGGCCCGCCGGTAAACACCGCCTTGAGCGGCTTGCCGGACAGCAGACCGCCGCCGTGAGTATAGATGAGCTCGCGCAGTGGCGTGCCCATCGGCAACTCATATACGCCGGGGTGCAGCACGTCGCCGCTCAGGGAATACAGCTTGGTACCGGTGGCAACGCCTATGCCGAGGGCACGGAACCATGCGGCTCCCCGCGCCACGATATGTGACACGTTGGCAATGGTTTCGACGTTGTTGATCAGGGTCGGGCAGCCATGCACGCCAGCTTGCGCCGGGTAGGGCGGTTTGCCGCGCGGGAAGGGAAAGCGTCCCTCGACCCATTCCATCGATGCGGTCTCTTCTCCGCCGATGTAGTGTCCGGAACCGGGCAGGAGTTGGAGCTCTATCGGCCTGCCGAGTGCGGTTGAGGCCTGTGTCAGCAGATCCGAGGCCTGCCATTGTTCGATTGCAGCCTTCATGGCTGCAAGCGAGCGGGACAAATCGGGGTTGGTATAGAACACGACGCGGTTGACGCCGATCGCCAGTGCCGTCACTACGGCGCCCTCAATTACCTGATGGGGTGTTTCCTCGAGCAGCACGCGATCCTTGAAGGTGCCGGGCTCATCCTCGTTGCCATTCACGATCAGGTATTTGTCCGGTTTCGGCACTTCGGCGGCAACCGCCTCCCACTTGCGCCAGGCCGGGAAACCGCTGCCGCCCAGGCCGCGCAACTCGGCCAGGCGTATTTCCTCGCGCACGGCAGCCGGGTTCTGCACGGCGCGCGCCAGTGCTGCACCGCCGCCCGAGCTGCGCCAGCGAGCCATGTCGGCACCGACGCGCCGCTCCGGATGGAGCAGCACCTGTGATGCACCAATCTGGGGCGTTTCCATACTCAGCGGTTCCATATGCCTCCCGCTGCATAAGCCGGCAATACCTGCGGTGCCCGCTGCGTCATGGGCAGCCCGGCGAGAGTCAGCGCGCGGCGCAGGTGGTTGACATGTTCAAGGGTAACTTTCTTGGGGCCGCGGTCGCGGTCGGCGGTGGCCGCAACGCCGGCGCGGCGTCCGAAGCTGATGATTTCGAGCAGGGCGTTGCCCATGAGGCGGTTGCGTCCGTGTATACCTCCCGCTACCTCACCCACCGCATACAGGCCGGGCACCGTGGTGGCGCCGTTGGTGTCGATCACCGCGCCGCCGTTCTGGTAGTGCAGGGTCGGATGGACCAGCAGGGGTTCGCGGCGCGGGTCGATGCCCGCGACATGGGTGCGCGTCATCAGGCTGGTAAATTGCTGCTCCAGTATGCCCGGATTCGCGCGTTCCAGACGCGGGGTGTCGAGCCATACGCCGACATGCTGGTCGTCGGTGCGGATGCCGCGCCCCTCGCTGCACTCGCGCAGTATCGCGGCGCATACCACGTCGCGCGGCTGGAGTTCGTCGATGAAGCGGCGTCCGAGGCCGTTCACCAGCAGGGCGCCCGCCGCGCGCGCGCCCTCGGTCACCAGCTTGCCCGCCAGATGGGAAGGGTGCGCCAGGCCCGTCGGGTGATACTGGAAGGAATCCAGTTCGCACAGGCGCGCGCCGATGCGGTATGCGAGCACCAGGCCATCGCCGGTTGCGCCGAGGTGATTGGAGGTCGGAAAACCGTTCAGATGCAGCCGCCCGAGCCCGCCGGTTGCGAGGATCACGGAGCGGGTGCGCACGATGCGCAACTGGCCGTCAAGCAGCGAGGTGAGCACCGCGCCGACGCATTTCTGCCCGAGCTCGTTGGACAGGAGTTCGACGGCGGGGCTTTGCTCCCAGACTTCGATGCTGCGGTGCTGGATAACGGCCTCGCGCAGCACGCGCATCATTTCCAGGCCGGTATAGTCGCGGCAATGGACGAGGCGGGGAGTGCTCATGCCGCCCGCGCGCCGCGTGTGCAGGTCGCCGCTGGGAGTCTGGTCGAACTGCATGCCCTGATGGATCAGCCAGCGCAGCACTTCCGGGCCATCCCCTGCCAGGGCGGATACCAGCGCCGGGTCGCCGAGATGGTGGCCTCCGCTCAGGGTGTCCTGGATATGCCGCTGGATCGAGTCGTCCGGCTCGATGGCGGCCTGGATGCCGCCTTCGGCCATGACCGTGTTGCTGTCGCCGAGGCGCAGCTTGGTGGCCAGCAACACGCGCGCGCCGTTTTCGGCCGCCGCCAGCGCTGCCGCGCATCCCGCGCCGCCGCCGCCGATCACCAGCACGTCGATATCGGTCACCGGGGTGCCGGCCAGGTCGGCTTCGTCGATAAATGCCTCGGCCTGCAGGAGTCCGGCGAGCTCGCGCTGGCAATTGTCGCCCGCGTTGGCGCCCACTTCCAGCTTGACCACGCTGTCGCGCAGGTGATCCGGGTGGTAGGTGTTGAGCAGCGCGTCGATATCAGTCAACTCGGGCAGCGGCCCGAGATCCGCGTCGATCCGGTAGCGGGCCAGTGCTTCGGTCAGAGGGATGCCATTACTCATGTTTAATTAGCCCTCGCCATCTTCATTTTTTATTATCCTCATCCCGGCAGGTTTCGATGCGCTCCTGGCGCAACTCTTCGAGCCGGTGGATCAGGTTGGGCGGGCGCAGGTGAAAATGAGCCGTCACGCGCCGACTGAACAGGCCCACATGGGCCGGGGCGATCAGTTCGGGGCAGGCGGCATCGCATAGTTCGCACATGACGCATTCAAAGAACGCCTCTCCCGCCTCGCGGTAGCGGCCCGCCGCAGCCAGCGCAACGCCGTTCTCGACGGTAATACCCTTGGGGCAGGCTTTGTCGCAGCCGTGACAATGCCGGCAGCGCGACGCTTCGGGAAAAATCTTGTGGAAACGCGCATGCATGTCCCAGCCATCCTTGAAATCGCCGATCTCATAATGGTGCTGGGGCGCCGATGCCGGCGGCATGAACACGACCTCGATGTTGTCCTCGACGAAGGTCTGGCAGGCGAGGCCCACCGTCACTTCCTTGCCGCGCCGCAGCATGACGCGGCAGGAGCCGCATACCCCTTCGAGGCAGCCGACACTCGTTACTTGCGGCACACCGCCGTGCCAGGCAGCCTCGACCAGAGACATGCCCGGATGTGCGTTGACGGCGAGGCCGTTGATGGTCAGGGCAACGGCCGGCGTTTGTCCGCCTTCGGTTGCCGTGGTATTGCTTGTCGTCATGGACGCGCGAGGTCGATGATTTTTCTCAGGTCGTAGTCCTTGGTTCCGCCGACGCGCTTGACCAGCTCGGCCATGCGCTCGTGCAGGGCGGGGCGCTCAGACTTGTACAGCAACCCGGTGGGGATGCGGCCTTCCTGTTTTGCCTTGTTGACCACTTGCATCGCGGCATTCCGGTCGCTGATATCGTGGGCAGTGTCGACCTGGTCGCAGGCGCTCCTGAAGGACAATGCGGTGTCCAGTTCATTGAAGGACGGGCATTGGGAGAGCAGGTTGATGAATGAGAACCCCTTGTGCTCCATGCCCTCCTTGATCAGTTGCGCCCCCAGCTTGGCGTTGCCGGCAAACGCCTGGGCGACATAAGTGGCGCCATAGGTGAGCATGTACAGGATTGGGTCGAGGGGCTCTTCCATGCCGCCGTACGGGGTGACCGCGGCCTTCATTTCCTCGCGCGAGGTGGGCGAACATTGGCCCTTGGTCAAACCGTAGACATGGTTGTCCATCAGGATGTAGGTGATGTTGATGTTTTTGCGCGCCAGGTGCGGCATGTGCCCGCCACCGATCGAGAAGCCGTCACCGTCGCCGCCGGTGACTACCACCGCGAGGTCGGGGCGCGCCAGATGGACGCCCGTCGCGACCGGGCCGGCGCGGCCATGCAGGGTGTGCATCTTGTAGGAGTTGACGAAGTAGGGCAGGCGCGAGGAGCAGCCGATCCCGGAAACGCTGACCAGATGATTCGGGTCGACGCCGAGTTCGGCAAGTGCGCGTAGCAGGCCCGTCAGTACGCCGTAGTGGCCGCAGCCGGCGCACCAGAATGAAGGTGTTTTTTCATCCTTGTAATCCTTGGGTTTGAAGTCTACCTTGTTGAAGTGCTGGTGCGGTTGAAGGATCGCGTTCATGCCAATATCTCCTTGACTTTGTTTACTATCATTTCAGGCGTGAAGGGCATTCCGCCGCAAATGGTGTAGGACTCTGGGCGCAACGAGGTTTCCGCGCGCACGAAGTGGGCGAGCTGGCCCAGAAAGTTGACCTCGGGCAACAGCAGCCGCTTGCACGATGCGCCGAAATCTTCGAATTGTTGTGCCGGCAGGGGGTTCAGCAGCTTTGGATAGAACCCCTTGACGTTGTAACCCTCGGCACGCAGGCGCTGCAACGCTTCGCGCACCACGCCGATAGTACTGCCCCACGCGATCAAACCGAGATCCGCCATGCCCGCGCCTTGTGCGGCATCAACTTCAGCCGGAGCAATATCATTGACTACGTTCTTGAGCTTGCTGAAGCGCTTGTCCTGCATCGCCTCGTGGTTGGCCGAGGTGTAGCTGGGCAGGCCGCTCTCATTGTGTTCGAGGCCGGTGGCGATGTGCAAACCGCCGGGCGTGCCCGGATCGACCATCGGTGAAATACCGTCTTCGGTGAATTTGTAGCGCTGGTACTCGCCTTCGCCGTCCCAACGCTTGCGCTCCACCAGTTTGTAGTCATCCGGGTTCGGGCAAGGAATGCTCTGGGTCGAGAACGCCAGGGAGCCGTCGGAAAGCAGCAGCACGGGGCATTGATATTTCTCGGCCAGATTGAACGCCACCACGGTCAGGTCGATACAGTCCTTGACGTTTTCTACCGACAGCACGATGCGTCCGGCGTCGCCGTGGCCGCCGTGTATTGCCATGAACAGATCGGACTGTTCATGTTTGGTCGGCAGGCCGGTAGAGGGGCCGCCGCGTTGCACGTCGACCACCACGCAAGGCAGTTCGGCCATGAACGCCATGCCCAGCATCTCGCCCATCAGCGCCAAACCGGGGCCTGAGGTGGAGGTCATCGCCTTCTTGCCGGCGTAGGAGGCGCCGAGAACCTGGGAGATGGACGCGATTTCGTCCTCTGCCTGGATCAGGGTGCCGCCGCGTTTGGGCAGATGTTTGGCCACGTAAATCGCGACTTCGGTCGCCGGGGTGATCGGGTAGGCGGAAAAGAAATCCAGTCCTGCAATCATCGCGCCGAGGCCGATGGCGTTATTGCCGGACATCACGATGACTTCCTTCTTGGACTTGGGTACTCCGATCGTCCACGGGTCAGTCTTTTTCAGTGCGGCTGCCAGTTCGCGGCCGCGCTCCAGTGCGGCCAGGTTGCCCTTGACCACGTCCTCGCCCTTGCGCGCAAACTTGGTGGTGAGCACTTCGCGCAGGGACTCAATGGGGATGTTGAACAGCACCGACAGCGCACCCATCGCCACCATGTTCTTGGCGCGCGGGTTGTTCATCTCCTTCGCCGTCTGGGTCATCGGGATAGGGTAAGCGTGCACGCCTTCCGGAATATCGGGCGTGAAGTCGCTCGGGCTGTCGTAAACGATGGCCGTGCCCGGTTTGAGGAAGGCGCGGTTATTGTTGTATGCATCGCCGTTGAAGGCGCACAGCACATCGAAAATGTCGCCCTGGTTATATACCCGTTCGGTGCTGGCGCGCACCTGGTACATCGCGTAGCCGCCCTTGATCTCGGCGGGGAAAGTCTTGAAAGTGTAAACATCGAGGCCGGCGCGCGCGCAGGCTTGGGTAATGAAATCACCTACCGAGATGACACCTTCGCCGCCTTCGCCACCGATTCGGATGATCAGATCGTTCTTGGTTATGCCTTGCATCTACAACTCCTCAATAACATAGTGTTGGGGGGATATGTCGCCCGTAGGCTCTATCATGACGGCTACAAAAAAAATAATTGTACCAAATAAATGCCGCTAAAGTCATGCAAGTTTTTGGGGCGGATTGACTCGAGTCCGGGTTATATTTTGGACGCTTCCGGCAGGTGGTTCAGATAATTGTTTTTCAGCTGGATGTAATGCTCGGCCGAGTATCTCAGGTGGGCGATTTCCTCGGGGGTCAGCGCACGGACGGCCTTTGCGGGGCGGCCCACATACAGCATCCCGCTTTCCAGCACCTTGCCCGGCGAAACCAGGCTGCCTGCGCCGATCATCACATGGTCGGGAATGACGGCATCGTCCAGGATGATAGTCCCCATCCCGATCAGGCACTCGTTGCCGATCGTGCAGCCGTGAAGAACGACGGAGTGCCCGACAGTCACATAGTCGCCGATCAGCAGAGGCGACCCGTCGGGCTTGGCCGGCGTCTTGTGGGAGACATGCCCCATGGTGAGATCCTGCACGTTGCTGCCCCGTCCGATCACGATGCGGTTCACGTCACCCCGCAGAACCGCGTTGCACCAGATCGAGCTGTCGTCGCCGATGGTTACATCCCCGATGATCTGGCCGGAGGCATGGACATAGACGCGCGCGCCGAGAGTCGGCGTGGTGTCGAGATAAGCGGCTAGAGGCATGAGGACTCCATAAGTGAATGTTGCATTTTTAGCATATGTGGCGAATATTTTAACCCAGATTATTCATTGGATCATTTGTGCTTTGTAGGAGCACGCCATGCGTGCGAATCGCGGCTATGAACCGCTCCAACGGCGTTCTGGCTCTATGGGTTGTTTTGCTTAACCTTTTCCGAAAACTTGGGCAGCCGCCAGAAGCTGGCCATCCTGACCCCGCGCACCCAGAAAGGATATGCCGATCGGGCAGCCGTCTTGTTCGATCAGCGGCATCGAGACTTGCGGCAGGCCGGCGACGGCGGCGATGCAGGTATGCCGAATCGTGTTGAGGCGCGATGCCCTGGCTTCGTCTATCGACCGGCCCTTCAAAGGCGCGATGCCGGGGGCGGTCGGGAAAACAATGATCGTGCCGGGTGAAACAATGCTTTCGATCTGGCCGATCAACTGCTCCCTGAGCAGCCTTTTTTCCTCCATCTCGCTGCGGGTGACGGAAGCTATCTTTTCCAGCCTGCCGCGTATCTCTGCGCCGAAGGCGTCGAGATTCCGGGAAATCCATGCGCCGTGCGCCTGGTTCAACTCCCACCACTGGATGTTCCGCAGCGTGTCGATCCAGGTTGAAAAATCGGGCTTGCCCAATTCAGTCTCGATTATCTCAACAGGCAGTTTTGACAGGCTGCGGATGAAGGCGTCGTATTTCGATGCGATGCTCGCGTCCTTGGTGTCGAACAGGTCGCGCGCAATCACAAATTTATCGACCTTGAATTCCGGGATTTCGCTGCCGAGCAGCACGCTGCCCACTCTTGCCAGCATCTCCGGCGTCCGGGCGAACCAGCCAGCCGCATCGAAGCTCGGCGCCATCGGATGCACGCCTTGCAGCGAAATGGCGCCATGCGTCGGGCGGAAACCGTAGATGCCGCAATATGAAGCCGGGATGCGCATGGAACCGGCCGTGTCGGTGCCCAGTGCAAAATCCACCAGTCCGCCGGCGACCGCCGCAGCGGAACCGCTGGAAGAGCCGCCCGGAATCCGGTCCGGGCATCTGGAATTTAACGGCGTGCCGTAGTGCGCATTTTCGCCGTCGAGGGAAAACGCCATCTCGTCCGAAATGGTCTTGCCGAGCAGCGCAGCGCCTTCATTCAACAGCATCTCGACGGCGGGCGCGGTCGTTTGCGCCACCGGATGCGTGCCTTTCCAGCGGGGATTCCCGGCGCCGGTGACAAATCCTTTGACATCGTAAAGCTCCTTCACCGCAAAGGTCAGCGCTGAAAGTTTCCCCTCACGAATCGGGGCGACCGTGATCATTTCGCCGGGCACGAAGGCATTGCAGGTATCGACAGGTTTCATCCCAGATTATCCATTAGCACTGTCATTCCCGTGAAAGCGGGAATCCAGTTGATAAAAAAATTTCCGCGTAGTGGGTCAATTAATGTGGTTGTGTCCGCTTCACGGCGTGTTGTTCTCGCTGGATTCCCGCTTTCGCGGGAATGACAGATTGTTCAATGCGCCCTCCGTTGATTTTTGCAGGGCAGTCACGCTTTAGTGCTTCTCGGTTTTTTTGATCTGGAGGCTGCTTTTTTCTTGCCGGGCAGGGCAGGGGTATTCTCTTTCAGCGGCAAGGCGGTTGAAGGTGGTGCCAGATAATTATCTTTGCTTACCACCGGCTTGCCGCTCTTGGCTTCCAGCGCCTTGCGCGCATCGCCTGCGATGGTGCCGCCTTCCCTGGCTGCCTTGCGGTTATCGGCAAAGCCTTGGGCATCCTTGCGCCGCGCAATTTCCGTGGTGCCCGCCTCGCCCAGCATGGTGAAGATCAATTCCAGATCTGTCATGTGGTCGCGCAGATTGTTGCCGGTCTTGACCTTGTTCAGCCCCTTGAGGCGGCTGTGCGCACCGGGTGTCACGCCGAAGGTGGCGCGGGCGATTTCAGCGGTGAGGATGGAATATTCATTGCCTTCCTGCACGCAGCGTTCCTTCCATTCGTCGGTCAATTCGCCGCGAATGGAAATGGAGCGCAACCGCTTCTCGATCCACGCCTGCGGGTAACCCTTGGCCTGATAAAGCTCGCGGGCGCGGGCGCCGGCCAGCTCCGGGTTTTCGATTTCCTTCACCCGCTCGTAGCCCACTTGCGCCAGCCAGCGCTTGAAGGGCTCCGCCTTGGGTGAGGGGATGGACTGGATGATGCGGAACAAGGTTTCCGTATTGGCGCAATCGGTATCCCGCTGTTTTCCGTCAGGCGCGGTAAGTTTCAACCGTACGATTTTTTCGTACGGTTGCTCGGAACCCGCCTCCTGAGCCAGCTTCCGCTTGAGGTCAGACCAGTAGCGCTTAGGGATAGCCGTTTCGGAAAGAATGCCCACCACGTCGATGATCGAAAACCACCACTCCTCGTTATGCCAGGTGCGGCGGATCGCCTTCTCCTGAAAGACCACAAGATGATTTTCAGGTTTGTCGGATATCGCGGTTTTTTTGCTCATGGCGTTTTCCTCCCTGGCTCCGTGTTTATCATCTTCCCTCGGTGATGCACACCACGTTCATCGCTATGTAAGGCGTAGGGCGGAAAAGCGTAGCGCCTTCCGCCGTATGTTATTTATTCGGCGGATAACGCCTGCGGCTCATCCGCCTACAAGGCTTCGAGGCTGAACCAGCCGCAATAGTGTTTCGGCAGTGGCGATATCGGTAAGCCGCTGCTTGCCGTCTTCGGCGGCCATTTTCAACTGGTAACAGTTTGTTACCAGTTGGCTGCCCTCTTTGTCCAACCGGCCTTTCAGCACCTTCCAATACTTTCTGGCGGTCTGGTAATCGGACGACTGAGTCAGCACCCGAATAATGTCTATGACCGAAAATAGTCACGTCTCAGTGGCTTCATCATACACGCGGCGGATTTCATGCTCTTCAAAGATGGCTGGCTGGGGTTGCATGGTCAGGGTTCCTTGTTCGTGAGTGCAGGCCGGGCTATTCCAACCGGTGACAAATTGTCACCAGTTGGCTGTTTTAGATGCAGTCTGTGAAAACAATTCGAGCTGGCCCCTTTGATTATGTCTTTGCAAGGCGTTTCAATGTTGTCATAAAGCGATGAATTGCCTCTCGCTCACCCGATGCACCAAATTGAAACTCACCGATGGCTACGCCAGATGAAGCCTCGGTCAATTTAAGGCGTTTAAGATATTTTTGGACTATAGGTCCATCCAATGCTTTTTTGTTTTGGCTAATACGGACACTTAGATTTCCAAATGAAACAATAAATACCCCGCCAGCATCTTTTACCTGAGCACCAGCCATTGAACACTTCCTTTTAAAATCAGATACCTTCATTGAACCTACAGTGAATTTGCTATTTTGAGTGTGAGCCTTAATCCACTTTGCTATGTGCTCAACCGTGAGGTCGTCCGACATGCCATGATTTGGTTTAGGAAATTCGTCTGATGTTACATTTAGAACGAAGTCAAACAAGATGTCGTCGTTCACCTCCATGTTAAGAAGCTTGTCATTACGATGCAATAGAGTGAGTAGTGTAACAACAGCTGTCCGCTTGTTGCCATTGTGAAAGGCGTGATTCTTGGTGAGTGAATGAAAGAGAGCGGCCGCCTTTTGATCCAGCGAGGGGTACTTATCGATCTTACCGAGAGAGGTTAGTGGTCGCGTACACGCAGACTCAAGCATGTTAAGGAACCTCTGATTAAGTCTCGAACTTTTCACGCTCATGCTGTCAGAAGCTCGGGTTGAACAAACGGATTAAACCGATGAAACAAACGACACTTTCTACGGGCGGCTT
>JAUYGW010000238.1 GCA_030690245.1 Gallionella sp.
CTGGAAGCCTCCGGCGGCATCACGCTGGACAATGTGCGCCTCGTCGCGGAGACCGGCGTGGATCGGATTTCCATCGGCGCGCTGACCAAGGATGTCACGGCAATCGATTTGTCGATGCGCCTCGCTTGAACCTGAACCACGAAGAGCACGAAGAACAACAACGGGGCATTCACAAAGTGGGTTTCACCTTGGTTATGTCTTCTTCGTGGTGAAGTGAGTTTTTTGGTTGAATTTTGATTATCCGCCCTAACCTTGGAAGCTGTTGTTTCAGGAGCCCGCCATGAGTGAATCAGTTCATATCGTCTGCCCGCACTGCGATGGGATAAACCGCGTGCCCGCCGCCAAGCTGCATGAGCACCCGGCTTGCGGCAAGTGCAAGCAGGCCCTGTTCGATGCGCACCCCGTGGAATTGAACAGCGGTAATTTTACCCAGCACATCAGCCGCAACGATGTTCCGGTACTGGTGGATTTCTGGGCGCCGTGGTGCGGCCCGTGCCGCGCGATGGCGCCCGCCTTTACCCAGGCCGCGGAAAAGCTGGAACCCGGGATGCGGCTGGCCAAGCTGAACACCGAAGAAGCCCAGGAGTTGGCGGCGCGTTACAACATCCGCAGCATCCCCACCCTCGCGTTATTCAGGGGCGGGCGGGAAATTGCACGCCAGGCCGGCGCAATGGATGTCGGCGGGATCGTGCAGTGGGCAAGAAGCAAGGCTTAACGCGAAACTCGCGCAGCGATTCGTTTGCCTCCTCGCACGCTTTCGGGATAACCAGCGACTTGGCTACAGTCGTATGTAGCCTAGTCGAATGGCTAGTTGTTTCATCCAGAGGATTGAGGAGATAACCAGCCACTTGGTTGTCGTTTTTTGACAGCCTAGTGGAATGGCTAGTAGTTCCATCAGGGGAACGGGCATGACGAGTTTCATTATCAGGGGTGGCCGCTCGCCATGCCCGTTAGGATTTATGCTCCGCGCTACTTCGGCAGCCACAGCGCGAAGCAGGCCCCGGCATCGTTTGAACAGGATATTCTGCCGCCGTGGGCTGCCGCGATGCACTCATTGAAGCGCAAACCGAGCCCGGTTCCTTTTCTTGATTCCCCGTTTTTCAATTCCTGTGGCAAGGCATCCGGGCGAAAGCCGGGCTGATCGGGATAGCCTGCCCCGTCGTCCCGGATCGTGAACAGCAGACCGTCCGCTGCTTCGCGGCAGCCGAGAACCACGCGCGAGTTCGCAAATTTGAAGGCGTTATGCAACGCATTCATCAGCACCTGAGAGACCAGGTAGCGGTCGATGAACCAGAACGGCACATTGCTCACCCCGCTATCCAGTTCGAATGCCATGCCCGCCGGCAGCATCAGCCTCGCATCCGCAGTCACCTCCTCAAGCAGTTCCTCCGGATGGATCGCCTCCGCGTTTACCCTCAGCTGATCTCCACCTTCACTCTGCAGGATCAGGATTTGTACCAGGCGGTCCTGCAATATGCGTGACAGCGCATGCATTCTTGCCACCTCGGCATCGGGATGCCGGCGATGGTATTCGCCCAGATTGAGGGACAACTCCCCCATCATGTTTTTCACCTCATGCACGGCGGTTGCCAGCACGGTGTCGGTGTCAATCGCCGTCATGCGTCTCCTCCGGCTTTAAGCTGCTGGCGCATGGCCTGCACTCTGGCCAGCCCCTTGGGGGGATTGGGCGATTGCGCCACCATGTCGATGTAGCGATCCAGCCTGGCCAAATCTTCCCCGGTCACGCCGCTCTTTTGCAGGTTCATCAATAGCGCGTAGGCGGCATTCAGCACGATGGTGGCATTGCGTGGCAATTTTTCGGCTGCCTCCACCAGCAGCCGCGCCGCCTCTTCCAGCTGCCCGTCGCGCAGCAATAAGGCGCCGCTGTTGTTGAGCGCAATCACCCCCTGAATGGCATCCCCCACCAGCTCCTTGGCTCGATCGCCCATGCCGACGGACTCCAGCATCTTGATCGCCTCTTCCTTGAGCGCTGTGTTGTCGTGATTGTTTTGCATCATGCCGCTCAACAGCTTGGCAGCGACCTCATCATCCCCTGCCAGGAAGCAGGCTTTTGCCAGATCCATCCTGACTGATTCGGGCAAGTCATCCGGGTTCTCCAGCAAAGGCTCCAGCAAGGCTTTCGCCTGTTCGGGTTTGTCTTCCTTCTGCCAGGACATCGCCTTGAGCACCTGAACCTTGGCCTTGATCTCGGGCGTTGCGGCAAAACGCTTCCCCACCATGTCGAGCACCGAACGCGCCTGTTCGGTGTCGCCCTTCTCCATGTGGACATGGGAAAGCAAGGTGTAATCTTCCGGGTCCTTGAAGAAAGAATACTTGCCGCGCTCGACCACTTCACTCAGGTATTTTTGCGCCTTGTCGATGTCGCCGCTTTCCAGCGCAAGCTTGCCGGCACGCTTCTGCCGGTGCATCGCCGGGACGATCGCGAGGGCCTTTTCGACCTGCTTTTGCGCTTCTTCGGCATCGCCAGCCTCGGCGCACAGGGTCGCCAGCATGTCGTAGCCCGCAAGGTACTCGGTGTGCTGCTGCAGCAATGCGCTCAGCAACTGCCGCGCCTCGGCCACCTTGCCCAACCCTTTCAGCCCCTTGACCTTGCCCATTACCGCCCAGGGGATTTCTTTCAGCTTGAGGATTTCCTCGAATACCGTAATGGCATCGGCATAACGCTCAACCTGGATCAGGCTGCCGCCCATCAGCCGGACGGCATCAATCCAGTATTTGTTTTTATTCGCGCACAGTGGCTCAAGCCGGTTAATTGCCAGCCCATGCTTGTCATCATCAAGCGCGGCATAAACATCCTGGAAATATTCCATTTTTTCCAGCAGGCTCAAGGCCCGCTTGCCGAGTGTTTCGGCGGTGAACGGCTTGACCAGATAATCGTCGGGAAGAAAATCTGCGGCGCTGACGACACGGTCCTGCGTGCGCTCGGCGGTAACGATGATGAACAGCGTCTTGTGGCTGATGATCCGGTTGCGCCTCACCATCTCCAGGATCTGCTGCCCGTCGGTGGCGTCGCCCAGATAATAGTCGCAAACGACGAGGTCATAGAACTTGGTGCGCATCTTCTCGACCGCCTCGCGTGCCGTGCCGGTCTGGTCGCAACTCTCTATGCCCAGTGTAGACAACGTGGCGCGCATGGAACTGCGCATTCCCGGCAAGTCGTCGATAATGAGCGCTTCTTTCCCTTTTAGGTACATAACAAATCCATCAATAATTATAAATTCTCGGTAACCCACTGAAAATTCAGAGTTCATCCGATATTGTGCAATTCTATCCTACCAGCCGTGATTTACGATCCTGGCAAATGGCCCTGCATAAATATTGCCAGCAGAAACGCGCAAAATCCCCGATAATCCACATGCCGTTTCAGCGCAAATAACATGCCGGTCAAATCATGCCAAACTCGAACGAAAATATCATTGACCTCATCAACGGCGCCCCGGCAGGCCTGCCGCAGCAACCTGCCAAGGCATCACCGGCAACCGCACAAGGGAGCAGAGAACACCGCAGCGTGCCGCGTTTTTACGTCAAGTGGCGGACTGTAGCCTTCATTGATGCGCAAAACCAGCACCATGGCTTTATCAAGGATATTTCCACAAGAGGAGCATCGGTTTTCCTGGATCGCAACTTGCAGTCGCTGGAATTTATCAAGCTGCATATCCACGTCCCGCCGTCCCACACTTTAAAGGAACCCCGCGTCATAGAGGTATATGGGAAGATCGTTTATGCGACCCATGACAACAGAGAGCTTCTTTTCCGGGTAGGCATCAGTTTCCTCAAATTCGATTCGGAACACGACCCGGCCTTCCTTGAAAAATACCTGACGGATTTCCAGACAAGAATCATTTAACGCCCCGCTTCGCGGCGTTCACGTTAACCAGATGAACGTGCCCATGCGTCCGGTTGCGCCATCGCGGCGGTAGGAAAAGAACTGCCCGCGCTCACGATAGGTGCAGCGGTCGCCGCCGTAAATTTGCGTAATCCCCAGTGCATTCAGGCGCAACCGCGCCAGCGCGTAGATGTCGGCAAACCATTTGCCGGGTTGCCCGGCGATGAATGCCGATGCGGCCTGCGGTTGTATGGCGACAAAAGCGGCGCGCACTTCTTCCCCAACTTCAAAATTCTCCTGGCTGATCGCCGGCCCCAGCCATACCATCAGGCTTTGCGGCGCAACGCCCATCGCCAGCACGGTAGCTTCGATCACCCCCGCCGCCAGGCCTTTCCACCCCGCGTGCGCCGCACCGACCACGCTGCCTCGCGCATCGCATAGCAATACCGGCAGGCAATCGGCGGTCATCACCGCGCATACCGCCGCGCGATGCCGTGCGATGCAGGCATCTGCCTGCGGCTGGCAGCTTGCCCGCTCCGCATCGGCAACCAGCGTGCCGTGGATCTGCTCCAGCCATACCGGTTCGGTGGGCAGCAGCTTGTTGAGCAAGATGCGGTTGCGCCCCACCGCCAGAGGGTTGTCGCCGACGTGATCACCCAGATTGAGGCTGTCGTAGGGGGCAATACTCACGCCGCCTTGTCGGGTGGTCTGCAAGGTTTTGACCCGCGCAGGCGCAGGCCAATCCGGAATAATGCAATGTTCAAGGAGGTTCATGGCATTACATTGTTTTCGTAGGTGCGGATTCATCCGCACAAAAATGGGCGAATGAATTCGCCCCTACCTCTCACCCGCAAGCGAGGAAAAGGTTTCGCGAATTTGTTGCAACAACTGCCTCATGTCCTGCGGCAGCGGCGCGTGCCATTCCATCAGTTCGCCGCTGACCGGATGTTCCAGCGCCAGGCGCGTGGCGTGCAAGGCCTGGCGCGGGAAGCCGTGCAGCAGGCCGCGCAGTTGCGGCACGCATTTCTGCGGGCCTTTCAGATAGACGCTGTCGCCCACCAGCGGATGGTCAATATGCGTCAGATGCACGCGGATCTGATGAGTGCGCCCGGTTTCCAGGCGGCAGCGCAACAGTGTGCAACTCGGAAATTTCTCTTCGATTTGATAATACGTGACAGCGAGTTTGCCGTTTTCCAGCGCCGCCATTTTGACGCGCTGGGTGGGGTGTCGGCCTATCGGCATATCCACTGTTCCGCCATGGCGCACCTCGCCCCATACCAGCGCGAGGTATTCGCGCTTGACGCTGCGCGCCTGCAATTGCCGCACCAGCGCGGTTTGTGCCGTCAGGGTTTTGGCCACGACCAGCAGGCCGCTGGTGTCCTTGTCGAGGCGATGTACGATGCCGGCGCGCGGCACGCCTTCCAGTTGCGGCGCATGGTGCAACAGCGCGTTCAACAGCGTGCCTTCCCAGTTGCCGCTGCCGGGGTGCACCACCAGCCCGGCGTGCTTATTGACCACCAGCAAGGTATCGTCCTCATACACGATATCGAGCGCGATATCCTCGGCCAGATACGGCTGTTCGGCAGGGTGCGCTTGCGGTTGCACGACGATGGCTTCACCCCCCCAGACTTTCTGTTTTGCGGCAGCGGCGGCCCCGTCCAGGCTGGCCTGCCCCGCCGCGATCCATTCCTGCAAGCGGCTGCGCGAATACTCCGGCAGCAGTTTCGCCAACACCTGGTCGAAACGCATGCCCGCGCAATCATCGGGCACAACGAAGGCCTGCGAGTTGGAGTCGGCTGCGCTATAATCGTGCAAATTTTTTTCGGATTCAGTCATGCGCCATAGTTTAGCCTTATTCCTGCTGCTTACGTTAGCCGCTTGCAGCATTTTCGAACCGCTGCCGGATGGTTCCGCGCCGCTCAAGCAAATGCCCGTTGAGGAAATATACAGCCAGGCCAAAGAAGAATTGAACGATGAAAACTACGAATCGGCCATCAAGCTGTATGAAACACTGCAATCGCGCTACCCCTACGGGCGCTATGCGCAGCAGGCGCTGCTGGAAGTGGCTTATGCCTATTACCGCCAGGGCGAAGCGGAATCGGCCGTTTCTGCCGCCGACCGCTTTATCAAGCAATACCCCAACAATCCGCATGTGGATTACGCCTATTACGTAAAAGGCCTGGCCAACTTCCATGGCGAGGTCAGCCTCCTGCAATCGTTAGGGGGGCAGGACCCCACCGAACGTGACCCGAAAGCCGCGCAGGATTCGTTTGCCGCCTTCAAGGACTTGGTAACGCGCTTCCCCAACAGCAAATACACGGCCGACTCCAGAGTGCGCATGCAATATCTGGTGAACATGCTGGCCAAACATGAATTGCATGTCGCCGGCTATTACCTGCGCCGTGGCGCCTATATCGCCGCAGCCAACCGCGCTCAGGGAATCCTGACGCAATATCCGAACAGCCCCTCGACGCGCGATGCGCTGGAGATAATGGTGCAAGCCTATGACGCGATGGGCATGACCGATCTGCGCGACGATGCCCGGCGCGTGCTGGCGAAAAACAGCGGCGCATCCGATTCTCCCGCCGGCAATGAAATCCCTGCCGGCGAAACCAAATCAGGAAAATCCTGGTGGCAATTCTGGAAGTAAACTTCTGCCCGTCCTGCGGCGCCATGGTCGAGTTGCGCTGCCCGGACGACGACAACCGCCCGCGCCACATCTGCGTTGCCTGCGGCACGATCCATTACCAGAACCCCAAGATGGTGATCGGCTCGATCCCGGAATGGGAGGGCCCTGAAGGTGAAAACAAGATCCTGCTGTGCCGCCGCGCCATCGAGCCTCGTCACGGATTGTGGACATTGCCCGGCGGCTTCATGGAAAACGGTGAGAGCACGGCCGAGGCGGCAATCCGCGAGACACTAGAGGAAGCCAACGCGCGCATCACGATTGGCGATTTGTATTCGATGTACAGCCTGCCTTATATCAACCAGGTGCACCTGCTGTTCCGCGCCAGGCTGCTTGATCTGGATTTCGCCCCCGGCCAGGAAAGCCTGGAGGTCGGGCTCTTTACCGAGGCAGAAATTCCGTGGGACGAAATCGCCTTCCGCCCGGTCAAACTTAGCTTAGAGCATTATTTTGCGGATCGCCGGAAAGGGCAATTCTGCTTCCATATGGGTGAGATAGCTGCCCCCACAAACACGAAGTGAGCACACTGCACTTCACAGCACAGCCGTTTTTGGTTAGGATGCCGTTTGAAACCAAGCAACCCATCCACACACGCCGCGTATTGCATCACCGATCAACCCTTATTCAAAGCGAGACCTAAACCATGAGCGAACACATCCAATACGTTTCCGATGCCACTTTTGATGCCGAAGTATTGCAATCCCCCCTGCCCGTGCTGGTAGATTACTGGGCCGAGTGGTGCGGCCCGTGCCGCATGATTGCGCCTATTCTGGATGAAATCGCCAAGGAATATGCCGGCCGCCTGAGTGTCGCCAAACTGAATGTGGATGAAAACCAGCAAACCCCGCAAAAATTCGGCGTTCGCGGCATCCCGACCCTGATGCTGTTCAAAAACGGCAACATCGAGGCCACCAAGGTCGGCGCCTTGTCGAAATCCCAATTGGCAGCTTTCATTGACAGCCACATCTAAAGCGTTTACTGTCGCACCCGCATCGCCTTCTGTATCGTCCGCTGAGTTTTTCCCTCTTGGCACCCAAAACATAAAACGAATACGCTCCAGGCCATGCGGGTGACCGTCTTCCACCCGACCAAACCCCTTACTTTTCGTTCTTCTCAATCATCATTCTCGCACCGCTATGCATCTATCCGACCTAAAAACCAAGCACGTCACCGAACTTGTTGAAATGGCTGCGGCCAATCAAATCGAAAACGCCAACCGAATGCGCAAGCAGGACCTGATTTTCGCCCTGCTGAAAAGCGAGGCGAAAAAAGGCGAGAGCATCTTCGGCGACGGTACGCTGGAAATCCTGCCGGACGGCTTCGGCTTCCTGCGCTCGCCGGACACCTCGTACCTGGCGGGTCCGGACGACATTTATGTCAGCCCGAGCCAGATCCGCCGTTTCAACCTGCACACCGGCGACTCGATCGATGGCGAGATACGCACCCCCAAAGACGGCGAGCGCTATGTCGCGCTGGTAAAAGTGGACAAGGTGAACGGCGAGCCGCCCGAAAATGCCAAGAACAAAATCCTGTTTGAAAACCTAACCCCCTTATTCCCGACCGAGCCGCTGATACTGGAGCGCGATATACGCGCCGAAGAAAACATCACCGGGCGCATCATCGACATCGTCGCGCCGATCGGCAAGGGGCAGCGCGGCCTGCTGGTGGCCTCGCCGAAATCCGGCAAGACCGTGATGCTGCAACATATCGCGCATTCCATCTCCTCGAACAACCCCGACGCGACCCTGATCGTGCTGCTGATCGACGAGCGCCCAGAGGAAGTGACCGAGATGACCCGCACCGTGCGCGGCGAAGTGGTCGCCTCCACCTTTGACGAGCCGGCCAGCCGCCATGTGCAGGTCGCTGAAATGGTGCTGGAAAAAGCCAAACGCCTGGTCGAACACAAGAAGGATGTCGTCATCCTGCTCGACTCCATCACCCGTCTGGCGCGCGCCTACAACACGGTCATCCCTTC
>JAUYGW010000239.1 GCA_030690245.1 Gallionella sp.
GCGCTGTGCGCGCGGCCCGGTTGAATATCGTGCGCACAGCGCACGCTACACTTTCTGCACTGGAGCTCTAATATGGACGAACCGATCAGCATCGCCGAACGCTATCCGGCCAAGTACTGGCACAAGCTGGATGACGGGCGCATCCAGTGCGATCTGTGCCCGCGCGACTGCAAGCTGCATGAAGGGCAACGCGGCGCGTGCTTCGTGCGCGGTCGCGTCGGTGACGCGATGGTGCTCACCACTTACGGCCGCTCCTCGGGTTTCTGCGTCGACCCGATCGAGAAGAAACCGCTCAACCATTTCTATCCCGGCAGCAGCATCCTGTCGTTCGGCACCGCAGGCTGCAACCTCGCCTGCAAGTTCTGCCAGAACTGGGACATTTCCAAATCGCGCAGCTTCGACAAACTCGCCGACCAGGCCAGCCCGGAAGCCATCGCGCGCGCCGCAGCAGAATATGGCTGCAAGAGCGTCGCCTTCACCTACAACGACCCGGTGATCTTCGCCGAATACGCGATGGACACCGCCGATGCCTGCCATGAACTCGGCATCAAGACCGTCGCGGTCACGGCGGGCTATATACATGACCAGCCGCGCCGCGAGTTCTTCGCCAAAATGGATGCCGCCAATGTCGACCTCAAGGCGTTCACCGACGAGTTCTACGTCAAGCAAACCGGCGCGCATCTGCAACCGGTGCTGGATACGCTGAAATACCTGCGCCAGGAAACCGATGTCTGGGTCGAGCTGACCACGCTGCTAATCCCCGGCCTCAACGATTCCAGTGAAGAGATCGGCGCGATGAGCGAATGGATCGTCAAGGAACTCGGCGTGGACGTGCCGCTGCACTTCAGCGCATTTCACCCGGACTACAAGATGACCGGCGTTCCCGCCACACCGCCAGAAACATTGGTACAAGCGCGGCAAATCGCCCGTGCTGCGGGGCTGCTGTATGTCTATACCGGCAATGTGCATAACCGCGAGGGGGACACCACGTCCTGCCCGTCATGTGGCAGCGCATTGATCGTGCGCGACTGGTACGAGATCGAACAATACCGTCTCACCCCCGACGGCCATTGCCCGGACTGCCATGCCAAAATCGCCGGGCGCTTCGAAAAATTCAGCAAAGCATTTGGGGCGCGCCGTATTCCGATCACGATGGCATAAGCGGTTCCCGCTATGGAAGAAGGCGGGGAGAAATGGGAAATGCGATTGAGCCACGGATGAACACGGATTGACACGGATAGGATGGCTTGGCTTTTATCCGTGGTTATCCGTGTCAATCCGTGGCTAAGTGAGGTTTTTTGGCGATTAGCGAATTCAATGGGAGAAATGCCATGAGCACCGTACATATTCCGGCCGACCAGGTAGAACTCGACGGCGAACTGATCCTGCCGGCCTCTACGAAAGGAGTGGTGCTGTTCGCGCACGGCAGCGGCAGCAGCCGCTTCAGCCCGCGCAACACCTATGTCGCCGAAGTGCTGCAACAGCACGGCATCGGCACGCTGTTGTTCGACCTGCTGACGCGCGAGGAAGATCAGGATTACGCCACGCGCTTCGACATCGCGCTGCTCACGCGCCGCCTGCTGGCGGCCACGGTCTGGTTGCAGTCCAACCCGGCCATGCAAACATTCAAACTCGGCTATTTCGGCGCCAGCACCGGCGCGGCGGCAGCGTTGCAGGCGGCGGCGAAAATGGGCGATGAAATTGCTGCGGTGGTGTCGCGCGGCGGGCGCCCCGATCTGGCCGGTGAGGTTGACTTAAGCCGC
>JAUYGW010000240.1 GCA_030690245.1 Gallionella sp.
CTGCGGCAGGCGCCCTCACCTACACCCCGGTCGCTGACTTCAATGGCACCGACAGCTTTACCTATACCGTTACCAGTCCAGCCGGTGTTACCGAGACCGCTACCGTCAATGTCACTGTGACTCCAGTGGTGGATATTGCCAATGATGTCGCCAACACCCTTGAGGACACCGCAGTCATTACCAACGTTTTAGGCAACGACAGCTTCGAAGGCTCAACGACCATAAGTGCCGTCACCCAGGGTGCACACGGCGCGGTCACGGTCAATGGCGACAAGACCATCACCTACACGTCAGTGGCTGATTTCAACGGTCTTGACAGCTACACCTACAGCGTGACCAGCGGTGGTATCACCGAGACTGCGACTGTGAATGTCACCGTGACCCCAGTGGCCGACATCGTTACCGATGCCGTTACGACGGCCGAAGACACCGCCATCACCTTTAACGCCATCACAGGGGTCGGTGGTGTCGGTAATGCCGACAATTTTGAAGGCACACCAGTACTGACCAGTGTGACGCAAGGTCTGCATGGCGCCGTCACTTTCACCGGCGCAGGCGCTGTCACCTACACGCCAGTGGCCGATTTCAACGGCAGTGACAGCGTTACCTACACCGTCACCAGCCCGGCCGGTGTTACCGAGACCGCGACCATCAATGTCACCGTGACTCCAGTGGGGAATATTGCCAATGATGTTGCCAACACCTTTGAGGACACTGCCGTTACAACCAGCGTGCTGGGCAATGACAATTTCAGCGGCACAACCAGTATCAGCGCGGTCACCCAGGGCACCCATGGCACGGTCACGGTCAATGGCGACAAGACCATCACCTACACACCTGTGGCTGACTTCAATGGTCTTGATAGCTACACCTACAGCGTGACCAGCGGGGGTATCACCGAGACGGCTACGGTCAATGTGACGGTGAGTCCGGTTGTGGACATCACGACGGATGCCGTCACCACGGCAGAAGACGCAGCTATCACTTTTAACGCCATCACTGGGGTCGGTGGCGTCGGTAGTGCCGACAATTTTGAAGGCACACCGGTACTCACCAGCGTGACGCAGGGTCTGCATGGCGCTATCACTTTCAACGGCACAGGCGCCGTCACCTACACGCCTGTGGCCGATTTCAACGGCGCGGACAGCTTTACCTATACCGTTACCAGCCCGGCCGGTGTGACCGAGACCGCTACCGTCAACGTCACAGTGACTCCCGTGGTGGATATTGCCAATGATGTCGCCAACACCCTTGAGGACACCGCAGTCATTACCAACGTTTTAGGCAATGACAGCTTTGCGGGCACGACCAGTATCAGCGCGGTCACTCAAGGTACGCATGGTACGGTCACGGTCAATGGCGACAAAACCATTACCTACACGCCGGTGGCTGATTTCAATGGTCTTGACAGCTACACCTATTCGGTGACAACCGGTGGCGTTACCGAGACTGCGAATGTGAATGTCACCGTGACCCCTGTGGCCGACATCGTTACCGATGCCGTTACGACGACAGAAGACACCGCCATCACTTTTAATGCCATCACCGCTGCCGGTGGTGCAGGTGGTGCCGACAATTTTGAAGGTTCCCCGGTACTGACCAGTGTGACGCAGGGAACAAACGGTGCTGTTACTTTCACTGCGGCAGGCGCCCTCACCTATACCCCGGTCGCTGACTTCAATGGTACCGACAGCTTTACCTACACCGTCACCAGCCCAGCCGG
>JAUYGW010000245.1 GCA_030690245.1 Gallionella sp.
TGATCACGGATAATTGGAGTATTGAGCGGAATATGTTGTTTGCCCGAAAGGGAATAATGGAGGCCAGGCTACCGATGGTTTTATCTGTGCCTATCCGTGTTAATCCGTGGCTAATTTTTGGGTAGCCGGCCCACGACCATGCTGAAAATAGCCACCTACAACATTCACAAAGGCTTTTCCCATTTCAATCGCCGTGTGGTGTTGCACGAGCTGCGCGATCGCTTGCGCGAACTAGACGCCGACATCGTGTTCCTGCAGGAAGTGCAGGGCGAACATACGCGCCATGCCGAGCGTTTTCATAACTATCCGGGCTGCGCGCAGCATGAGTTCATCGCGGAAGAAGTCTGGTTGCATTCCGTCTATGGCAAGAATTCGGTGTATGAGGCGGGACATCATGGCAACGCGATACTCAGCCGCTTTCCAATTCTGAAATCGCTGAACATGGATGTTTCCGCACATCGTTTTGAAAGCCGCGGGCTGCTGCATTGCGAGATCGATCTCGACGGGCGGCGCGTGCATTGCCTGTGCGCGCATTTCGGCCTGTTCGCTAAAGGCAAACGCGCGCAAACCGCGGCTCTGATCGAGTATGTGCGCAACGGGGTTCCGCCCGATGCGCCGCTGATCATTGCGGGCGATTTCAACGATTGGCACAACCAGATGAGCCGGAAAATGTCCGGCGAGCTGGGCATGCATGATGTGTTTCACCTGCATAACGGGAGCCCCGCGTGCAGCTATCCGGCCGCTTTGCCGCTGCTGCGCCTCGACCGCATTTATGTGCGCGGCTTCACCGTGTCGCATTGCGATGTGCATGTCGGCGGGGATTGGCAACGATTGTCCGATCACGCCGCACTTTCCGCGCAACTCAAAAGCGTATGACCAGCGTGCATCAGGTGGCCGGAAACCAAATATTGCTGTTGCAAAACGGCGCGGAATTCTTTCCGCAATTGTGCGACGACATCGATGCCGCGCAGCACTCGGTTTATCTTGAAACCTATATTTTCGCCGCCGACGAAACCGGGCGCATGATTACCGCTGCCTTGCAGCACGCCGCTGCGCGCGGGGTGGTGGTGCGCGTATTGCTGGACGGCTTCGGTTCGGCGGAGCTGCCGCAGCATTGGGTGGATGAGTTGCGCATGGCGGGAATTGAGGTGCAATGGTTCAGGCGCGAAGTTTCCCCTTTTACCTTGCGGCGCAGCCGCAAGCGCCGCCTGTTCCGCCTGCACCGCAAGCTGGCGGTGATGGACGGTAAGGTGGCCTTTGTCGGGGGCATCAACATCATTGACGATATCCCCGCATACAGCGATTTCACCGTGCCGCGGCTGGACTATGCGGTGCGCGTGCAAGGCGCGGTAACCGGCGAGATCCATGCGGCCATGCGGCGTTTGTGGGGGGTGGTGTCATGGGTCAACTTCCGCAAGCGCGGCAAGGAAATCAGGCGGCTGGTGTTGGAGAAGGAGGAGCATGCCGTCGCGCCGGAGATCGCTTTTTTGTTGCGTGATAATTTGCGTCATCGGCGCGATATCGAACGCGCCTATCTGAAGGCTATTGCCGGCGCGCAGCGCGAAATCATTATCGCCAATGCGTATTTTTTGCCCGGGCGCGCTTTTCGCCGCGCCTTGAATCGTGCCGTACGGCGCGGTGTCCGCGTGGTGCTGCTGCTGCAGGGCAAGGTGGAATACCGTTTGCAGCATTATGCGACGCATGCGCTCTATGGCCAGTTGCTGGTGGCGGGTGTGGAGATCTATGAATATCAGGCCAGCTACCTGCACGCCAAGGTTGCCGTGGTGGACGGGCAGTGGGCGACCGTGGGTTCCTCCAATATCGATCCGTTCAGTTTGCTGCTGGCGCGCGAGGCAAATCTAGCAGTATGGGATACCGGATTTGCCGGCGAGCTGCGCGCGAGTTTGCTCGCCGCGATCCACAACGATGCGGTGCGTATCGGAAACGAACACGGCGGGACACGCAACTTATTTGGCCGCCTGGTGGCAAGGCTCAGTTACGGCGTGGTGCGCCTGTTGATCGGTGTGCTGGGATATCGCAGACGCAGTTCATGAACGAAGCGGCTATAATCGTGGAAAACGCAATTGAGCCACGGATGAACACAGATTGACACCGATGAACAACGGGTTGCATCAACCTTTACCTGCACCATTTGGGTTAAATGCCAACACCCCGCAATGTATTGCCTTATCCGCGTGTATCCGTGTAAATCTGTGGCTAACGGCGATTTTTAAGATAACGTCTTTTGCTTATTTCTTCCCGGCTCGACATGCGACCCTCCTCGCACTCTGATACCCCCAACGATCAACGCGGCGATTGGCAAGCCATCCGTTCCTTGCTGCCCTATCTTTGGGAATTCAAGTGGCGCGTGGTGATCGCGCTGAGCCTGCTGGTATTGTCCAAACTCGCCAATGTTTCCGTGCCGCTGGTGCTCAAGGAGATCATCGACGCGCTGGATAAGCCCCAGGCGGCGCTGGTAATCCCGGTATTCCTGGTTATCGGATATGGCGTGCTGCGCCTGCTCAGCACGCTGTTCGGCGAGTTGCGCGACGCGGTGTTCGCCAAGGCGACGCAGCGCGCGGTCCGGCGCGTGGCGTTGCAGGTGTTCGGGCACCTGCACAGCCTGAGCCTGCGCTTCCATCTCGACCGGCAGACCGGCGGGGTGTCGCGCGACATCGAACGCGGCACGCGCGGCATCGGCTTCCTGCTGAATTTTATGCTGTTCAACATCCTGCCCACCCTGCTGGAAATCGGCCTGGTGGCCGCAATCCTGTTCAGCAAATACAACATCTGGTTTGCGGTGATCACGTTCGTCACCCTGCTGATTTATATCGCGTTCACCCTGTTCGTCACCGAGTGGCGCATGGTGGTGCGCCGCTCGATGAACGATTTCGATTCCAAGGCGAACAGCCATGCCATCGACAGCCTGCTGAATTATGAAACCGTGAAGTATTTCGGCAACGAACAATACGAAGCGCGGCGTTACGACGAGAATATGCAACGCTGGGAAATCGCGGCGGTGCGCAATACCACCTCGCTGGCCTATTTGAATGCGGGGCAGAGCTTCATCGTCGCGATCGGCATCACGGCGCTGATGTTGCTGGCCGCCGACGAGGTGGTGAAGGGAACGATGACGCTCGGGGATCTGGTGCTGGTCAACGTGTTCATGATCCAGCTGTACATGCCGCTGCATTTTCTCGGCTTCGTGTATCGCGAAATTCGCCACGCCCTGGCGGACATGGAAAAAATGTTCGGCCTGCTGCACGAGCATCGCGAAATCGCCGATGCGCCGGACGCGCAGGCCTTGTCGGTGGGCCAGGCGGAAGTGCGTTTTGAGCAGGTCAGCTTCGGTTATGCGCCGGACCGGCAGATTCTGTTCGATGTGAGCTTTGCGATCCCGGAGGGGCATACCGTCGCGGTGGTCGGGGCGAGCGGGGCGGGCAAATCCACGTTGTCGCGTTTGCTGTTCCGTTTCTACGATGTGCAGCAGGGGCGCATCCTGATCAACGGGCAGGATATCCGCTCGGTGACGCAAAGCAGCCTGCGCGCGGCGATCGGCATCGTGCCGCAGGACACCGTGCTGTTCAACGATACGATTTATTACAACATCGCCTATGGCCGCCCCGATGCGACGCAACAGGAAATCATTGCCGCGGCGCAGGCCGCGCATATCCACGAGTTCGTCGAGTCGTTGCCGCTGGGCTACGAGAGCATGGTGGGCGAACGCGGCCTGAAGCTGTCCGGTGGCGAGAAACAACGCGTGGCGATCGCGCGCGCCATCCTGAAAAACCCGGCGATATTGATTTTCGACGAAGCGACTTCCGCGCTCGACTCAAAATCGGAAAAGGCAATCCAGGCCGAATTGCGCGCAATTGCGCAGAACCGTACCACGCTCATCATCGCGCACCGCTTGTCCACCGTGGTGGATGCCAACCAGATTCTGGTCATGGACAAGGGACGCATCGTCGAGCGCGGCTCGCATCGTGAATTGCTGGATCAGGGCAAGCTTTATGCGCAAATGTGGAATCTTCAGAAGCAGGAAGAGAAAATTCATCCTGCTGATTGATTTATATCGATATTCATGTATGCTGCATGGCGATAAGTGGTTCAGGGGGAAGTTGCATATGAAAAAAATACTGCTGATTTGTCTGCTGTCCGGACCAATGCTGGTGGCTCATGCGGGAGAATATGGCGCAAACCGCGCCGCATTCAAGCCGGAGCGGGATAAGGCAAGCTTAATATCCAACGGCGGCTCCGCACCCAAGCTGCATTCCGCGATTGCGCTGATTTACGACCAACAGACGCAGCGCCCGCTGTACACCAAAAATTCCGACACGCAGACCCCCATCGCTTCCATTACCAAGCTGATGACGGCGATGGTGGTGCTGGATGCCCAGTTGCCGTTGGATGAAGAAATCAGCATCAATGTGGCCGATATCGATACGCTCAAGGGCACACGATCCCGTTTGCGTATCGGCATGGCATATACACGCAGCGAGCTGCTCAAGCTGGCATTGATGGCTTCGGAGAACCGCGCGGCGTTTGCCCTGGCGCGCACCTACCCCGGTGGTTACAATGCGGCGATTGCGGCGATGAACGCCAAGGCGCGCGAACTCGGCATGCACAACACGCGCTTCCTTGGCCCTACCGGATTAAGCAGCGGCAACGTTTCGACCGCGCATGATTTGGTCAAGATGGTTGCGGCAGCGCGCGACTATCCTTTGATACATCAATACACGACCGCCGCGTCACATTCCGTCGAGGGCAGAAAGGGGCGGGAGATGCGGTTCGTCAACACCAACCCGCTGGTCAGGAACGCTTCATGGGATATTGGCGTGAGCAAGACCGGCTACATCAGCGAAGCGGGACGCTGTCTGGTGATGGAGGCGACCATCAACCGGCGGCCGGTGATCATCGTGCTGCTCGATTCATGGGGAAAAAACAGCCGCATCGGCGATGCCAACCGCATCAAGAAGTGGATGGAGAGAAACAATCCGGGAATCCGGGGTCTTGCCCGGGTACGGCGATGAAGAAATCACCCACCGTATACGCACCCGCATGATGGCGCGCGGCTAATCGCCGCAAGTTCTCCTGGTGCAAGGGGCTGTATCCAGCTCTGTTGTTTTACCTCAGATCAGCCGTTGCCGTTTACATCAGCCGTTGCAGGTTGAGTTAAGCGAGGCAATCTGATGAAAAATACCCCACTGTGACGGGGTATTCTAACTGCCGAGCTTCAGTAGAAGTGTCCAAACTCGACCGGATAAGGCCTTTTCTGAAATAGCGGATTTGCGCCAAGGGGCGCGTCAGCCGGCCACACCTTCAGATAATGCCATCGCTGCGGCTTCGATTTCCTCCTGCGTTGACATCCATCCCACCGAGAACCTGACTGCGCCCCGCGCCCGATCCGCATCGAGCCCCATCGCCGCCAATACGCCACTCACCGTACCCGCCTCGGAATGACACGCCGAACCGACCGAAGCGGCAACCTGCCCGGCGACGCGGGACAGCAACTCGTGCCCTGAGATGCCCGGAAATGAAACGTGCAAGGTGTTGGGCAGGCGCTCGGTCGGATGACCGTTGAGCACGAGGCCGGGAACAGCTGCCGCCAGCCGTTCGTACAGCGCGTCCCGCAGTGCCCGCAATTTCACCGTTGCCGCCGGAAGATGTGCCCGTGCAAGCCTTGCTGCCGCGCCCATGCCGACCACCAGCGGAACATTCTCCGTACCCGGACGCAGTCCATGCTCCTGGTTGGCTCCGAACAATATCGGCTTGATCGGTGTTCCTGCCCGAACATAAAGGGGTCGTCTCAGAATTCGGAAAATAAAGCACGTTAGGAGGCCTACGAGATTTCGAAAGGACTCATTGGATTGGTTCGTGCTGGATTTGGACGTCAGGGCGATTTTTATTGCCAGTCATTCTTATGATCGTTAGAATGTCAGCATGAATAAGCGATTACTAAAAGACCTTCTATACGAACAGGTCGCCCGTATCGGCAAAGCCGCGTCCAGTCCGAAGCGATTGGAAATCCTGGAGCTATTGGCGCAAGGCGAGAAAACCGTTGAATCGCTCGCGAGCGAATTGTCGGCCGATATCAAGCTGACCAGTGCCCACCTGAGAGTGCTGAAGGAAGCACGTCTGGTGACTTTTAGGCGTGAAGGCAAATACATCATCTATCAACTGGCTGGCAGCGATGTCGCGGGTCTGTGGGTGAGCCTGCGCCAAGTCGCTGAAGAGCACCTGCTCGAACTCAAGATGGCGCTCGGCCAGATGGTGGCCGATCCGGCAAAACTCTCTGCTGTCAGTCGCGACGTACTGCTGGAGCAGGCCAAGCGGGGCGAGGTATGCGTCATCGACGTGCGCCCGCTAAATGAGTACGAAACGGCCCACCTGCCTTTCGCTCGTTCGATGCCAGTGGCTGAGATCGAGCGGCGACTCGCTGAATTGCCGTCCGACCTGGAAATCGTCGCCTACTGCCGAGGCCCATTTTGCCTACTCTCCGACGAGGCCGTCGCATTGCTCGCGGCGAAAGGCTATCGGGTACGCAAGATTCTCGATGGCGTTAGTGAATGGCAGGCGGCAGGCCTTCCGGTGGAGCACCTGGAATCATGAGCATGAAGGGACGTGAAAGCGGCATGCCCGACGAAGCCTACTGGGCGAGTTTTTTCGAGGCAGAGGTCGTTATTGATCGGCTGCTGGGAACGGCGGTACCGGGGAATGCCATCGAATTCGGCTGCGGTTATGGTTCTTTTACAGTGCCCGCCGCCCGACGTACGACAGGGCGTGTGATCGCCCTGGATATTGAGCCGGATATGGTCGACTGTGTGCGCCAGAAGTCGGCTGCTCTCGATCTGCCCAACATCCAAGCCGACGTGCGAGATTTTGTCGCACAAGGAACGGGTGTGGATTCCGAGTCGCTGGCGCACGCCATGATCTTCAACCTGCTGCATCTGGAGCACCCCGTCGCTCTTCTGCAAGAGGCGCACCGGATTCTCCGCGCTGATGGCGTTTTGTCGGTCATTCATTGGCGCAGCGATATACCGACACCACGCGGCCCTTCCTTGGAAATCCGTCCAACGCCGGAACAATGTCGGGCATGGATGGCGGAAGCGGGCTTTGGCTCCATAGAAACCGTCGATTTACAGGAATGCAGTCCGTTTCATTTCGGACTTGTTGCCGCCCCCTTGAACCGCAAATATTGAGAAAATGACATGACACAAGCTGAGTCACCGGCAAAACCAGAACGACTGAGCGGGGCCGAAATCGTCGTCCGCCTCCTTGAACGGCAAGGCATTCGGATTCTGGCCGGCATTCCCGGCAGCGCCAATCTGCCCTTGTACGATGCGCTGTTGCACTCAAAAATTATCCACCACGTTTTGACCCGCCATGAGCAGGGCGCCGGATTCATCGCCCAAGGCATGGCACGCGCCAGCGGCCAACCGGCCGTCTGCTTCGCCACATCAGGCCCCGGCACGACCAATCTGCTGACGGCCATTGCCGACGCCAAGCTCGATTCGATTCCGGTGGTCGCCATCACTGGCCAAGTTTCCCGCAACATGATTGGCACCGACGCTTTCCAGGAAGTTGATACCTACGGTCTGACCATTCCGATCACCAAGCACAACTATCTGGTCAATTCGGCCGAGGAATTACTGAAGGTGATTCCGAACGCCTTCCGTCTGGCCGCCTCCGGTCGGCCGGGGCCGGTGCTGATCGACATTCCCAAGGATGTTCAACTGGAGCAAGTGGACGTTGTGCAGTGGCCAGAACCTGGAAAGGCGGATTCCAACCCGCCAGCAGATGGCCTTCTGCTGGCCGCTGCTGCCAAGATGATTGCCGAATCTGCCCGCCCCATTCTTTATCTGGGTGGTGGCGTGGTGCACTCCGGCGCTGCCGAACAGGCGCGCTTGCTGGCTGAAAAAGCTAATTTGCCGACTGTCACGACCTTACTGGCGCTGGGAACCCTAGCTGTGGATCATCCACTATTGCTCGGCATGCTGGGGATGCACGGCGCGCCTTGTGCCAATCTATCCATGGACGAAAGTGACCTCCTCATCGTCGTTGGCGCCCGTTTCGATGATCGCGCCACCGGCAAACTGGCCGAATTCTGCCCGCAGGCCAAGGTCATCCATATCGACATCGACCCGGCCGAACTCGATAAGCTCAGGGCCAGTCATGTCGCCATTGGCGGCGACGTTGGCACTGTTCTCGAACAATTGCTGCCGCTGATCCAGTCTCAGGAAAGGCCGGTTTGGCAGGCACGTATCCAGGCGCTCAAAACAAATTCGCCACTGCGCTTACCGGGTCTGGACGACCCGCGCTCGCCCTACGGTCTGGTGCGTGCCGTAGCCGATTGCCTGGACGAAAACGCTATCATCGCCACAGATGTTGGGCAACACCAGATGTGGGCTGCTCAAGCCTACCCGCATCGACGCCCACGGCGATGGCTGACCTCGGGCGGCCTCGGCACCATGGGCTTCGGCTTGCCGACTGCGCTTGGCGCTGCACTCGCTGAACCAGAAAACACCGTGGCCTGTTTTTCCGGCGATGGTTCCTTGTTGATGAACATTCAGGAATTGGTCACTGCCGCGCAGGAAAACGTCAACGTCAAGGTAGTGCTGATGAACAATTCGACGCTCGGTCTGGTGCACCAACAGCAAACGATGTTCTACGGCGAACGCACATTTGCTGCCGAATTCACGCATGTCCCGGATTTCGTCGCGCTGGCCCAAGCTTGTGGTGTCCGCGCCGTCAATCTCGATACAGCAGCAGATCCACGCGCGGCGCTGGCCGAAGCCTTGACTAGCCGTGGCCCCTGCCTCATTCATTGCAGCATCAACGTGCGGGAAAAAGTCTATCCCATCGTGCCGCCGGGCGCACCCAACCGTGAAATGCTTGGAACCTGAAATGCAAAACATATGTTCAAACCGCACTGTTCTCGAGCTGACGGTGAACAACCACCCCGGAGTCATGTCGCATGTCGTCGGCCTCTTTTCGCGCCGCGCATACAACGTGGAGGGCATCCTCTGCCTGCCGGTTGGCGATGGAGACACCAGTCGCATCTGGCTACTGGTCAATGAAGACAAGCGTCTGCTGCAGATGATCAAGCAGGCGGAAAAGCTGGAGGACGTGCAAAAAGTTCGACGCCTTGCCGCTGACGATAACCTGTTCGCTCGGCTGGAAAGTTTAATCATGGCTTGAAGTGCCCTGCGTCAGCAGCCGACCAAAAAGCGCTTTTTCATTTTGAAGGGAAGAAACACATGTCTCAGACACAACATAGCCGTCTGCTCATTCTCGGTTCTGGTCCGGCCGGTTACACCGCTGCTGTCTATGCCGCCCGCGCCAATCTAGCGCCAGTGCTGATCACAGGCCTGGCCCAGGGTGGCCAATTGATGACCACCACCGAAGTTGATAACTGGCCGGGCGCAACCAACGGTATCCAGGGCCAGGAACTGATGGCCAATCTCGAAGCGCATGCCCGCCGTTTCGACACTCAAATCATTTTTGATCATATACACACCGCCAAACTGACCGAGAAGCCCTTCACGTTGATCGGCGATGCCGGCACTTATACCTGCGATGCGCTGATTATTGCCACCGGCGCCTCGGCCCAGTATCTCGGCCTGCCATCCGAACAGGCATTTTCTGGTCGCGGCGTTTCGGCTTGTGCCACCTGCGACGGTTTTTTCTACCGCAACAAGCCGGTCGCTGTCGTCGGCGGCGGCAACACCGCCGTCGAAGAAGCGCTTTATCTTGCCAACATTGCTAGCCACGTCACCGTGATTCACCGGCGCGACAAATTTCGCGCCGAGAAGATCATGCAGGACAAGTTGTTTGAAAAGGAAAAGGCGGGAAAAGTCACCATCCTTTGGAAAAGCACTCTCGACGAAATTATCGGCGACGCTTCGGGGGTCACAGGGCTGCGTACCAAGAGCACGGTCGATGGCAGCACGCACGAAATCCCTGTTGACGGCGTCTTCATCGCGATCGGCCACAAACCGAACACCGACTTGTTTGTTGGCCAACTGGAAATGGATGGTGGCTATCTGGTGACGCAATGCGGCCGCTACGGCAATGCGACGCTGACCAGCATTCCTGGGGTTTTTGCCGCTGGCGACGTTCAGGACAACATCTATCGGCAAGCCTGCACATCGGCTGGCACGGGCTGTATGGCCGCGCTGGACGCCGAGCGCTATCTCGACCAATTCTCATAGCCTCCTTATGCCTTGATGCACCTCTAATAAGAGATCGCGAATTTCACAACGGAAGTTTCACGGCAGCATAGCCAATACCACCACCTTTAATACTGGAGAAAATTTTGAAGATACTGATTATTTTCAATCGCGAACCCTACGACACCACTGATGTCACCTGGAACGCTCTGCGTCTGGCCGACAAATTGGTCGATGCAGGAAGTGAAGTCCGCCTGTTCTTAATGAACGATGCGGTCGACCTGGCGCGTGACGTTTGTCGCCCCCCCGAAGGGTACGATCAAGACCTGTCCCAGATGCTCAAAGCCCTGATCGCCCGTGGCGTCACCGTCAGGGTGTGCGGAACCTGCATGGCGCGTTGTGGCATTTACAAAAACCATCCGTATTTCGAGGGCGCCGAAAAATCAACCATGCCAGCCTTGGCGGAATGGGTCTTGGATAGCGATAAGGTCGTGTCGTTCTAAGACGTCCACGGCGTGTCGTCCGCAGCA
>JAUYGW010000264.1 GCA_030690245.1 Gallionella sp.
CTGATCGGGCAATTCGAAGCGGAATTTCTCGAGGTGCCGCAGGAATGCCTGATCCTGACGATGAAGGCGAACCAGAAATATTTCCCGTTGCTGGATGCCGAAGGCAAGCTGACCAATAAATTTTTGATCGTTTCCAACATCCGCCCGGCGGATGCGAGCCTGGTGATCGGCGGCAACGAGCGCGTGGTGCGCCCGCGCCTCGCGGACGCAAAATTCTTCTTCGATCAGGATCGCAAAAAGACGCTGGAGTCGCGTGTCGAGAAGCTCGGCAGCGTGGTGTACCACAACAAGCTGGGCACGCAGTTGCAACGCACCGAGCGCGTCGCCACGCTGGCGGGAACAATCGCGCGGCTGCTGGATGCGGACAAGGCGGACGCGGAACTGGCGGCACGGCTGGCCAAGGCCGACCTGCTCACCGACATGGTCGGTGAGTTCCCCGAGTTACAGGGCATCATGGGGCGCTACTACGCGCTGCACGACGGCGAGGATAAGGTGGTGGCGGATGCCGTCGAGGCGCATTACCATCCGCGCTTCGCCGGGGACACCTTGCCGCAGGGCGCGATCGCGTGCGCCGTGGCGCTGGCCGACAAGCTGGAAACGCTGGTCGGTATCTACGGCATCGGCCAGGTGCCCACCGGCGAAAAAGACCCGTTCGGCTTGCGTCGCCACGCGCTGGGCATATTGCGCATCCTGGTCGAAACGCCGCTCGATCTGCCATTGCACGCGCTGATCAACACCGCTGCCGCGAACTTCCCGGATGGCATGTTGAGCGCGACGGTGGCAAGCGATGTGGAAGGCTTCATGCTGGATCGTTTGCGCGGCTATCTGCGCGAGCGCGATTTCGAGGTGTCGCATATCGAGGCAGTGCTCCACATTTTGAACGGGCGCATGCACGAGGTGTTGCCGCGCCTGCAAGGGGTGCGCACCTTCGCCGCGCTGGAGGTGGCGAAGGACCTGGCTGCGGCCAACAAGCGCGTGCTGAACATTATTAAAAAGAACGAAGAGATAGGCTGGGATTTCAGGGGCACTGTCAATACAGCGCGACTGGAAGAGGCTGCCGAACGCGACCTGTACCAAGCCATGCAGGACATCGCACCGATGGCGGAGGGCTACCTGAAGCGCGGCGAGTATGGCAGCAACCTGAAGGTGCTGGTCACACTCAAACCCTTCATCGACGATTTTTTCGAGAAGGTCATGGTGATGTGCGAGGACAGGGAGCTGCGTTTGAACCGCGCGGCGCTGTTGCAGCAGCTCGGCAAACTGATGAACCAGGTTGCCGATATTTCCAGGCTGGCGGCATGAACAAGCATATTCAAGGCCGCTGTAGGGTGGGCACGTTTTTCGTGGCCACCCTTTATCCGCGTGGGCACGAAAAACGTGCCCACCCAACAA
>JAUYGW010000270.1 GCA_030690245.1 Gallionella sp.
ACGGCGCTGACGCTGTGCCGCGACCAGAAGCTGCCGATCATCGTATTCAGTATTTTCAAGACGGGTGCGTTGAAGCGTGTGGTGATGGGCGAAGGCGAAGGAACGCTGGTGCGGGTTGATTGATTCGGGTTTAGGAAGTAGGAAGTGGGAAGTAGGGAGTGGTGTGGATTTTCCACTGACTACTCTCCACTCTCCACTCCCCATTTTTTTATTAGGAACATCCCCAGGGGAATGAACCATGATTAATGACATCAAAAAAACGACCGAACAAAAAATGCAAAAGTCGCTGGAAGCGCTGAAGGCCGACTTGGGCAAGGTGCGCACCGGACGTGCGCATACCGGCTTGCTGGATCATGTGACGGTGGATTACTACGGTAGCCCGACACTGATCACTCAAGTGGCAAACGTAACGCTGGTTGATTCGCGCACCATCGGCGTGCAGCCGTGGGAAAAAAATATGGTCGGCCCGGTGGAGCGCGCGATACGCGATTCCGATCTGGGGCTGAATCCGTCTACCAACGGCGATCTGATCCGCGTGCCGATGCCGATGCTGACCGAAGAACGCCGCCGCGACTTGATCAAGGTGATCAAGTCCGAGGGCGAAGACGCCAAAATTGCGGTGCGCAATATTCGCCGCGATGCCAATCATTCGCTTAAGGAAGCGCTCAAAAATAAAGAGATCGCCGAAGATGTGGAGCGGCGTTTGCAGGATGAAGTACAAAAATTAACTGATCGCTTTGTTGCTGAAATCGACAAGGCATTGGCAGCCAAAGAAGTCGAACTGATGGCCGTCTGATCAGGATGGAGAAACGAGGATCGAGGAGCGAGTGAAAACCTTGTCCCCCCCTCAATCCTCGCTCCACGATCCACGATCCTGAGTCCTCATAATGGCGTTATTCCAGAGCTCCACCAGCATCATTCCCGACGCCCCCGCCGTCCCGCGTCATATTGCCATCATCATGGATGGCAACGGACGCTGGGCGAAGCAGCGTTTTTTGCCGCGTGTGATGGGGCATCAGCGCGGCGTGGAAGCGTTGCGCGATGTGGTGAAAAGCTGCCGCGAGCTGGGCGTGAAGTATCTGACCGTGTTCGCGTTCAGCAGCGAAAACTGGCGGCGTCCCGCCGACGAAGTTTCCTTCCTGATGACGTTGTTCCTGAAAATGCTGGAGCGTGAAGTCGCCAAGCTGCATGAAAACGACATTCGCCTGAAAATCATCGGCGACCGCAGCCGTTTTGACGACAAGCTCAAGCAGGCCATGCAGCATGCCGAGCACCTTACTATTAACAATACCGGACTGGTGCTGACCATCGCCGCCAATTATGGCGGGCGCTGGGACGTGATGCATGCGGTGCAAGCCATGCTCAAGGAGCATCCGCAGCTGGCGCAAGGTTTTGCGGAAGAGGATCTGTCCCCCTATCTTTCCATGAGCGATGCGCCCGAGCCGGATCTGTTCATCCGCACCGGCGGCGAGCAGCGCATCAGCAACTTCATGTTGTGGCAACTGGCCTACACCGAATTGTATTTTACCGATGTCTTGTGGCCGGCGTTCGGGCGCAAGGATCTGGATGCGGCGATTGACTCGTATCAAAAGCGCGAACGGCGTTTTGGCCGGACCAGCGAGCAGTTGCCGGGCAATCAATTATTGGACAGCCAGGGAAAAGCGGATGCTTAAATTGCGGGTGCTTACCGCCATAATTTTGCTGGCATTGCTGCTGGCGGTGCTGTTTGCGTTGCCGCCTGCCTTGTGGGCGGCGCTGATTGTGGCGATGGTCATGCAGGGAACCGTCGAGTGGTCGCGCCTGTCCGGGTTGAGCGGCGGGAAGGCGAATATCTACTGGGGACTGACCCTGTTGTTGATGCTGGCGTTGCTGTGGGCGGATGCCGGCACCACCGAAACGCAACAGGTTTATATTCATCTGGCGGTCTATGCCGTATCGGCCTTGCTGTGGCTGATCATCGTGCCGACCTGGTTGATGGCAGGGTGGAAGGTGACCAATCCGTATCTGATGGCGCTGACCGGATGGGCGGTGCTGGTTCCGACCGGCTTGGCGATGCTGGACTTGCGTGCCGCAAACCCAGAACCGTGGATTTTGCTGTTCGTGATGGGGTTGGTGTGGATGGCGGATATCGCGGCCTATTTCGCCGGGCGCAGATTCGGCAAAAACAAGCTCGCCCCCAGCATCAGCCCGGGCAAAACCTGGGAAGGCGTGGCGGGCGCATTGCTCGGCGTATCGGTTTATGTGGCGCTGGTGTGGAGCTATAGCCCTTATTTTTCACATCGCGAAGTGCTGCCGGTTTTGCTGCTGGCTTCCTGGTGGTGGGTGGGGCTGGCGGTGATCGGCGATTTGTTCGAGTCGGCGATCAAGCGCCAGGCAGGCGTCAAGGACAGCGGTGCGCTGCTGCCGGGACACGGCGGATTGCTGGATCGCATCGACGCCCTGACCTCGACCCTGCCGCTTGCCGCGATGGCGATGTTGTTGCAGAAACTGGCATGATCCTGAAAAAACATTTCAGCCACGGATTAACACGGATGATCACGGATAACCAACATGTTGCACAAGATTCATGGCTCACTTGCAAGAAACATGGTGGCATTAAGTTGAACAATGGTTTTTTCCGTGTAAATCCGTGTTCATCCGTGGCTAATTGCAGTTCTATAGAATGAATATCACTATCCTCGGCTCTACCGGCAGTATCGGCACCAGCACGCTGGACGTGGTGGCGCGCCATTCCGGAAAATTTAAAATTGTTGCGTTGACGGCAAACTGCCAGGCCGATTTGCTGTTCCGGCAATGCGTGCAGTTCAAGCCGCGCTTTGCGGTAATGCTGGATAAGAATGCCGCCGCACAGTTGCGCCAGCGCGTGCGTGAAGCGGGCCTGGCTATCGAGGTGTTGAGCGGCGCAGCGGCATTGGAGCAGGTCTCCGTTCTGCCCGAGACCGATACGGTGATGGCCGCCATCGTCGGCGCGGCGGGCCTGCAGCCGACGCTGGCGGCGGCGCGCGCCGGCAAGAAAATCCTGCTGGCGAACAAGGAAACGCTGGTGATGGCGGGCAACGTGTTCATGGATGCGGTGCGCGCCAGCGGCTCGGTGCTGCTGCCGATCGACAGCGAACACAACGCAATTTTTCAGGCGCTGCCGCGCGGCTATGACGGCAACCTGGCGCGCAGCGGCGTGCGCCGTATCCTGCTCACCGCTTCCGGCGGGCCATTCCGCAATATGCCGCTCAGCGAGTTGCAGCATGTCACGCCCGAACAGGCTTGCGCGCATCCCAACTGGGTGATGGGGCGCAAGATTTCGGTGGACTCGGCGAGCATGATGAACAAGGGGCTGGAAGTCATCGAGGCGCACTGGCTGTTCAACGCGAGTGCCGATGACATTCAGGTGGTGGTGCACCCGCAGAGCGTGATCCATTCGCTGGTCGAATATGTGGACGGCTCGGTGCTGGCGCAGCTCGGCAATCCCGACATGCGCATACCGATCGCCTATGGCCTGGCCTGGCCGGAGCGCATCGACTCCGGCGTGGCGCCGCTGGACTTGTTCAAGGTGGCGACGATGGATTTCACCGCGCCCGACTTCGTGCGTTTCCCTTGTCTGGCCTTGGCCTATCAGGCATTGCGCGCGGCAGGCACGGCCCCGGCGATATTGAATGCAGCGAACGAGGTGGCGGTGGCGGCTTTTCTCGATAAACAGATTCCCTTCCTGTCAATTCCGCGCGTCATCGAGGCGGTGCTGGACACACTGCCGGTCGGTACGATCGGCAGCCTGGACGATGTGTTGGCTGCGGATGCCGACGCGCGCCGTGCCGCGCAACAGCAAATCAAACAATCATGATTACCTTGCTGGCCTTTGTTGGCGCGCTCGCGCTGCTGGTGGTGTTCCACGAACTCGGGCATTACTGGGTGGCGCGCCGCTGCGGGGTAAGAGTGCTGCGTTTCTCGGTCGGCTTCGGCAAGGTGATTTACAGCAAGCGCTTCGCCAACAGCGACACCGAGTGGGTGATTTCCGCGATTCCGCTGGGCGGCTACGTCAAGATGCTGGACGAACGCGAAGGCGAAGTCGCTCCGGAAGATTTGTCATACACCTTCAATCGCCAGCCGGTGCTGCAACGCATGGCGATCGTGGTGGCCGGGCCGCTGGCCAATTTTGTGCTGGCGATCATGTTGTACTGGGTATTGTTCGTGCATGGGGTGCCGGGACTGAAACCGGTGCTGGGCGAGGTGCCGCCGGGCTCTCCGGCTGCTTTCGCACAGATGCAGCCGGGTGAAACCATCATCGGCATCAATGGCGAGACGATTCCGAGCTGGCAGGAATTGCGCTGGTCGCTGCTGGAGCTTGCCCTCAGGCAGGGGGAAGTCAAGATCGAAGCACGCAGCGCGCAGGGCGAGCCGCTTTTCCATCTGCTCGATATCAGCGGCCTGGAGGCCAAAGATCTGGATGGCGAGTTTTTCGATAAATTGGGCTTGCATCTACACCGGCCGGTTATCCTCCCCATCATCGGCAAGATTGCCGAAAATAGCGTGGCACAACGCGCCGGTTTGCAGGAGGGCGACCGTATCCTGCGTGCCAATGGTGTGGCAATGCAGTATTGGGACGAGCTGGTGGAGGTGGTGCGCACGCATCCCGGGCAAACGCTGCGGCTCGATATTCAGCGCGGCGAAATGACGATAGCCATAGAGCTGGTGCCGCAGGCGATTGCAGAATCCGGCAAGAATGTGGGTAAGATCGGCGCGGCTCCGCAAGTGGATCATGCAGCCTGGCAGGCGATGCTGACCAAGGTGAGCTATGGCCCGTTTGAGGCGTTTTCCAGATCCTTGCGCAAGACCTGGGAAACTTCCATCATCAGCCTGAAAATGCTGGGCAAGATGGTGCTGGGCGAGATTTCGATGAAAAATCTGAGCGGCCCGATCACCATCGCCGATTATGCCGGACAGTCCGCCGAAATGGGCGTGGCAGCCTATCTCGGCTTCCTGGCGCTGATCAGCATCAGCCTCGGTGTGCTGAATTTGCTGCCCATCCCCTTATTGGATGGGGGGCACTTGCTGTATTATGTCGCCGAATTGGTCAAGGGTAGTCCGGTTTCCGAGCAGGCTTGGGAAATCGGCCAGAAAATCGGCATCGCGCTGCTCGGCATGTTGATGGTCTTCGCAATCTACAACGATATTAATCGCCTAATCTCAGGTTAGAAAATGAACAAAAAAAAACTGGCGGGGCTGATTTCCCTGCTCTGCATGTCTCCTGCTTGGGCAATTGAACCGTTCACCGTCAAGGATATCCGCGTCGAGGGTGTTCAGCGCACCGAAGCCGGCACGGTGTTCAGCTACCTGCCCGTCAAGGTCGGCGACACCATGGGCGACCAGCAGGCCGCGGCGGCGATCCATGCCTTGTATGCCACCGGGTTCTTCAAGGATGTGCGCCTGGAAGTCGAGCAGGGGGTGCTGATCGTGCTGGTGCGCGAGCGTCCGTCGATCGCCAGCATCGAACTCAACGGCATCAAGGATTTTCCGAAGGAACAGCTCAAGGACAACATGAAATACGCCGGGCTGGCCGAGGCGCGCATTTTCGACAAGGGCGCGCTGGACAAGGCTGTCCAGGAATTGAAGCGCCAGTACGTGGCGCGCGGCTAATACGGCGTGAGCGTCAAAACGACGGTCACCGAGCTGGAGCGCAACCGCGTCGGCATCGTGTTCAATGTGGTGGAAGGCGACGTCTCCAAAATCAAGCAGATCAACCTGGTCGGCAATCGTGCCTACGAGGAAGACGAGTTGCTGGACATGATGAAGCTCAGCACGCCGGACTGGATGAGCTGGTTCAGCAAGAGCGACCAGTATTCCAAGCAGAAGCTGTCGGCCGACATGGAAGTCATGCGCTCGTTCTACATGGACAGCGGTTATCTGGAGTTCAACATCGATTCCACGCAGGTCTCGATTACGCCTGACAAGGAAGATATTTACATCACCATCAACATCACCGAAGGCGAAAAGTACACGGTCTCCAAAGTGGGGGTATCCGGCAATACCTTGATCGCCAAGGAAGAGGTTGAAAAGCTAATCCAGATAAAAGCGGGTGATACTTTCTCGCGACAGGCATTGACCGAAACCAGCAAGAAGATTGGCGAGCGTCTGGGGCAGGAGGGCTATGCCTTCGCCAATGTGAATGCGATCCCAGAACTGGACAAGGAAAAGCATCAGGTGGCTTTCAATTTTGTGATCGACCCCGGTCAGCGCGTGTATATACGCCACATCAATATCGCGGGCAACGACAAGACGCGCGATGAAGTCATCCGCCGCGAGTTCCGCCAGGTCGAGGGCGCGTGGTTCGATGTGGAGAAAATCAAGAAGTCCAAACAGCGCGTGGACAGGCTGGACTTTTTCTCGGAAGTCGACGTGGAGACTCCCCCGGTGCAAGGTACCGCCGACCAGATGGATGTAAACGTTTCGGTGGAAGAAAAATCCACGGGCAATGTTTCGGTCGGGGCGGGTTTTTCCAATAGTGAAGGGATAACGCTGACGGCGGGAGTCACACAGGCCAACCTGTTCGGCAGCGGCAACCATGTTTCGACGCAGATCAATACCAGCAAGGTTAACCAGGTCTACTCGCTTTCCTATACCAATCCGTATTTCACCGATGACGGCGTGAGCCGAGGCTTCGATGTTTACAGGCGCAACACCGATTCGACCGACACGGCGGTAAGCCAATATTCATCTAAAACCTTGGGCGGGGGAGTGCGTTTCGGCGTGCCGATAGGCGAGGATGAGTCGATCAGTTACGGCCTGGCGTTTGAAAGCACCCAATTGGGGTTGTTGACGGATCCACCGGTGCGCTTGATAGAGTACGTCAACACTTTCGGTGCATCCAACAGGAATTTGCTGGGAACCATCGGCTGGGGCAGGGATAGCCGCGACAGCGCGATCTATACCACCCAAGGCACGGTGCAACGCGCCTTCGCGGAAATTGCGCTGCCGGTGTTCGACATGCGCTATTACAAGCTGAATTACCAGCATCAGTGGTTCCATCCGGTGAACAGCGACTTTACCCTGCTGTTGAACGGCGAGGCCGGTGTCGCGGGCGGTTATGGCGGCAAGCCAATGCCGTTCTTCAAGAATTTCTATGCCGGCGGCACCGGCTCGGTGCGGGGGTATGATTCCAACTCGCTGGGTCCACGCGATTTCGACGATCAAGCGCTGGGCGGCACGAAGCGCGTGGTCGGCAATGCGGAACTGCTGATGCCGGTTCCGGGAGTCAAGGAAAAATCGGTGCGCTTGAGCGGATTTTTTGATGCGGGCGCGGTTTATGGCTCCGGGGATCTGCCGGGTAGCGCCGGGTTGCGCTATTCTGCCGGCGCGGCATTTACCTGGATATCCCCGGTGGGGCCGATCAAGTTCAGTTATGCTGTGCCACTCAACAAGCAGCCGGTGGATAAGCTGCAAAGATTCCAGTTTAACTTGGGCTCGATGTTCTAAGGTGTAATCCCATTTTTAAATTAAAAATGGAATATCGCAGGGTGCATGAAATTCACCCTGCTGAGTTATTGCTAAATAGAATGAGGAGTGCGCGATGAAAACGATAATTCAAGCGGTTCTGTTGGTTGTGTTGCTGGGCGCGGGGACGGCGCAGGCCGCAGATTTCAGGGTGGGTGTAGTGGATACCGAGCGCGTGTTGCGCGAATCCTCGCCGGCGGTGAAGGCGGAAAAAAAGATTGAAAAGGAATTTTCCGGGCGCGATCAGGAAATCAAAAACCTGATGAAGCAGGCGAAAGAACTGCAAGCCTTGCTGGAGAAGGATAGCGGCACGTTGTCCGATACCGATCATCGCAACAAGGAGCGCGAATTGACCAGCATGAATGTCAACTTGCAGCGCATGCAGCGCGAGTTCCGCGAAGATTTGAACCTGCGCAAGAACGAAGAACTTGCCATCGTGCTGGAGCAGGCCAACAAGGCGATTCAGGCGATTGCCGAAGCGGAAAAATATGACCTGATCCTGCAGGAAGCGGTATATCGCCATCCCAGAATAGACATCACCGACAAGGTGATCAAGCATCTCGCCGGCGAGAAAACCGGCAGCGGCAAGGACAGCAAATAAGCGCTACGCAGCATGAATATTTCCTATCGGTTGGCTGATATCGCGGCACAGCTTGGCGGGCGCGTGCTGGGGGACGCCGAGGCGCGCATTTCCCAGATCGCCACGCTGGAAAAGGCGCAGGCAAACCAGATCAGCTTTCTCACCAACAGCAAATATCGCACGCAGCTTGCCGGTACCCGTGCCGGCGCGGTGATACTCGGCGAGGCGGATGCGGAGGCGACCGATCTGCCGCGTATCGTTTCGGATAATCCCTACGCCTATTTCGCCAGAGTTTCGGCCTTGCTCAATCCCTTGCCGGAAGTCAGGCCTGGCGTGCACCCAAGTGCTGCCGTCGGCGCGGGCGCGCAAATCGATGCGACGGCGAGCATCGCCGCGATGGCGGTGATCGGCGAAGGTGCGACGATAGGGGCATTCAGCGTAATCGGCGCGGGCTGCTGCATCGGCGCGAATGCGGTCATCGGCAGTCATGCGAGGCTGTATCCGCATGTGGTGATTTATCATGACTGTGTGATCGGCGATAACCTGATTGCGCATTCCGGCGCGGTGATCGGATCGGACGGTTTCGGCATCGCGATGGACGAGGGGCGCTGGATCAAGATTCCGCAAATCGGCCGCGTGGTGATCGGCAACGATGTCGAGATCGGCGCGAACACCACTATCGACCGCGGCGCGCTGGACGACACGGTGATCGAAGACGGTGTGAAGCTGGACAACCAGATTCAGATCGCGCATAACGTGCGCATCGGTGCGCATACCGCAATCGCCGGGTGCACCGGAATCGCCGGCAGCGCGGTGATCGGGCGCTATTGCCTGATCGGCGGGGGCGCAAGGATACTGGGGCATCTGCAACTGGCCGATCACGTCGAGATCGCCGCGCACACGCTGATAGGAAAATCCATCCGCGAAGCCGGCTCTTACGCGGCCATTTTCCCGTTCGGCAAGACCGAAGACTGGCGCAGGAACGCAGTGCATTTGCGGCATCTCGACGATCTGGTGAAGCGCGTCAAGGTACTGGAACAGGAACTTGAAGCGTTGAAGCGGAAATAACGAACAAGGGCGAAATTACCACGAAGGACTGATAAAACTGCTAGCCATTCCACTAAGAGACCCAAAGACGGTCGCCAAGTGGCTGATTAACGAAGAGCACGAAGAAAAAATATCCGAGAGCGGGGGAGTTTATTTCGATTCCCGGCAGTACGGTAAAAATTGGACAGCTATCTTCGTGTCCTTCGTGAGCTTCGTGGTGAGAAAGTGTTTCGCAAATGCTGCTCGATCGT
>JAUYGW010000284.1 GCA_030690245.1 Gallionella sp.
GAAGCTGTGATCGTGTTGACTGGCCTGTGTTCTTGCGAAAAACCCTATGAAAATTTTTGAAAAATGACGAGCGTGACGACTGGCATGGTGCATGCCCTTACGAGGCGGGAAATCTTCCAACGCATGCTGGTCTTGCGCCGGGAAGGCAAGCTATATGACTTGGCGAACCCGGTTCAGGACGAGGTGTTCACCGGATGCGTCGACCGCTTTGCCGATATCGCCTTCCGGCTGCGCGGCTGCCGCAAGGTGCTGGATGTGGGCGCAGGCCATGGCTTGCTGCTGGCCGTGCTCGACGAGTTGGGGCATGAATGCTACGGCGTGGATTTTACCGACCAGACGGAACACTATCCGGAGATATACCGCAGCAGGCCGATTCATTTCCAGGTCAGCAATGCGGAAGTGGACCCGCTGCCTTTCGCCGACGATACCTTCGATGCGGTGACCTGTTGCCAGGTGCTGGAGCATTTCACCCATTCCCATTTGCCGTTGATGCAGGAGATCCGGCGGGTGCTGCGCCCGGGCGGCATCGCGGAGGTGGATGTGCCCAACGCAGCGAGCTTCCGCAACCGCAGCCGCATGCTGCGCGGCAAGCACATCACCAACAATTACGAAACCCATTTCCTGCGTGCCGAACCGATCCTGTACAAGGGCATGTCGTTTTACCCGGTGCGGCATAACCGCGAATTCACCGCCGCAGAATTACGCCTGCTGTTCGAGGCGGCCGGGTTCCGGCATATTCAGGTGTCTTATCTGAAGGGGCGCCGTTACCGTGAGGGTGCGAGCCGCTTTTTGTCGGCCGGGACGATGCTGCGCGATGCGGTGCCCTCGCTGCGCAAATTTCTCATCGCCTTTGCCGAGAAGTGACGGGTTTCATCGGCTATGGTGCAGTAGGGCGTGGGGCTGAGATAACCACCCGCTGGGCTGCGGTCGCTTTGGGCTTTTCGATTCCGATATCGGTGGCGCTGGACAGCATGCTGGCGCTGGTTATGCTGCTGGCTGGACTCTTGACTGTCGGCTATCGGGGCAAATCGGGCGTCATTCGCGCCAACCCGCTGGCCTGGCTGGCAATCATATTATTTTTCTTCTACCTGATCGCTTGCACTTACAGCATCGGCAACCAGCAGGACATGCTCGATGGTTTGGGCAAGGCCGCCCGGCTGATGTTTATTCCGCTGCTGCTCATCGTGTTTCAGGATGACGATACGCGCCGCCGCGCATGGTACGGATTCATCGGAGCGATGTTGCTTACTCTGGTTTTGTCTTACCTGTTGTGGCTGGGCTTGCTGCCCAAATGGGAAATCATCCGGGGCGACGCCGCCAACCCGACTATTTTCAAGCTGCATATCACCCATAACCTGTTCATGGCATTCACCGCCTTTGTCTGCGCGGTCCAGGCGCGCTATGCCGCCACGCCGCGCTGGCGCGGCATCTGGGTTGCGCTGGCATTGCTGGCCGCCTTCAATGTGCTGTTCATGGTACAGGGGCGCACCGGGCATCTGGTGTTGCTGGCATTGCTGGTTTATATGGGGGTAGTCTGGCTGCGCTGGAGGGGGGTCGCCATCGCCTTGGCCGCAATCGCGGTGCTGGCCGCACTGGCCTATGCGCTGCCCTCCAGTTCATTGCATCAGCGCGCGGCCTTGGCATACCACGAATTTTCCGCCGCGCAGCCCGATGTGGCGGCAACGTCTTCCGTCGGTCAGCGGATGGAGTTTTACCGCAACACGCTGGAAATCGTGCAGCAGCGCCCGCTGCTGGGCGCGGGAACCGGCGGTTTCAGGCAGGCATATGCCGAGCAGGTGCGCGATACCGGCCGGATTGCCACCCACAACCCGCACAATGAATACCTGATGGTGGCGGCCCAGCTTGGCCTGGCAGGGTTGCTGCTGCTGCTGGCCTTGTTTGCGGTGCAATGGCGCGTGGCGGTGCTACTTCCTTCCATGCGCGAGCAGATGCTGGCGCGCGGCATGGTGTTGTCCATCGTGACTGCCAGCGCCGTTTCATCGACCCTGATCGACCACGCGGAGGGCTGGTTTTACGTCTGGATGAGCGGTCTTCTGTTTGCGGCGTTAAAATCGGCCCATCCATTGCAGGGAGCGCATAACCGATGAAGCTTTCCGTCATCATAATCACCAAAAACGAGGCGGCGAATATCCGCGCCTGCCTCGAATCGGTGGCATGGACGGACGAAATCATCGTGGTGGATTCCGGCAGCAGCGATGCGACGGCCGAGATTTGCGGGGAGTTCGGCGCAAGAGTTTATGTACATGACTGGCCGGGGTTTGGCGTGCAAAAAAACCGCGCCCTGGGCTATGCGACACATGAATGGGTGTTTTCCATCGACGCCGATGAGCGCGTCACCCCCGAGTTGCGCAATGCTATCGAGGCGGTGTTGCGCAAGGATGATGATGTCCGTTCAGCCTATCGCGTCTCGCGCCTGTCCAGTTATTGCGGGCGCTTTATGCGCCATTCCGGCTGGCATCCCGATCACATCGTGCGGCTGTTCAGGCGCGCTGCGGCGCACTTTTCAGACGACCTGGTGCATGAACGGCTGCTGGTGGAAGGGCAAATCGGCGAGCTCGA
>JAUYGW010000285.1 GCA_030690245.1 Gallionella sp.
AGAGGGAAACCTCTAACCTAAGCTAGGTTACGCAATCTTAAACATGCGCAAAACAAGCAACTGTATCAAGCCTATATCGCAGGCTGACATGGTTTAGGTTAGAAGTGTTCAGAAGCAAAAATTTTGAAATCAACTTATGCCTATTTTAGATAGAAAAAATAGGTAGGAACGGACATAAAATGATAGCAATTGGACAATATATCAACCTCTTCAAATTGCGCATAGGAGTGGTGATTACCTTAGCGGCTTTGGGCGGCATGGCAATTACTCCAGGACAATCGCTGACGAGTTGGCAAGTTCTGCTTTTGTCGCTGACGGTTATGATGGCCTCGGCAGCTGCGGGCGCTTTTAACCAATACTTTGAGCGCGATATTGATGCAAAAATGACGCGCACCAAAAACCGCCCATTTTTGAACGGTTATTTTCAGCATAGCCGTAAGTGGTTAGTGATCATCGGGTTGATGCTTGCGGTTGCGGTAACATCCGCCGCCATCGCATTTAATGCGATGACGGCGCTGAACATTTTCCTCGGCGCGTTTACCTACGCTATCGTTTATACGGCCTGGCTGAAACGGCGCACTTGGTTGAATATCGTATTTGGCGGATTGGCGGGGAGCTTCGCGGTATTAGCCGGTGCGGCGGCAGTCGATCCTTCGTTCGGCCCCCTTCCCGGTTTGCTGGCATTGGTGCTGTTTCTGTGGACTCCCCCGCATTTCTGGAGCCTGGCAATCGTCATACGCGATCAATATGCCGCAGCGGGCGTTCCAATGCTGCCGGTGGTAAAGGGCGACAAGAAAGCGGCGCGCATTATTCTGGGGCATACCATCCTTCTGGTGATTGTTTCAATTTTGCCGGTATTTTACGGTTTGGGTGGAATCTATCTGGTCGGCGCCCTGGCGGGAGGGATATATTTCATTGTCAAAAGCGTGCAACTGGTGCGCAATCCGACGAAGGAAACGGCCATGGCCAATTTTGTTGCGTCGCTGGTGCAGTTTAGTGTACTGATGATAGCGCTGTTGCTTGAAGTGAATTTCGGCGCCTGATTTTTCATGGCTTAAATAAAACCCGTCTGAGATTAGACGGGTTTTTTCATTTTGTGACCTCTTGAAAAGTATATTAGCCAAGCATAATTTAGCTTGCGTTTTCGATATATCGTATTAAAATAGTCGGGTATTTTTAATTACCTCTGGTTTTGTTGAAGTTACTTCATTTCGATGAGCTAAAAGTTCAAGAAAGCGTGATTATGCGTCGCTATTTGTTACCGATAAGCTTGGCAGTCTTGAGTTTCGGGGTGTTGCTACCCGGAATGCTGTTTTATTTGTCGAAGGATTGGAACAGGGATCATGTGATTGTAGCCAAACCCGTTGCTTCCTCTGTAAAGCTCCAGGCGCAGGAAACTATGGCTGCTCCACAGGATTTTAATGAAAGAGAAGCTTTGCGGGTAAGTCAGGCTGCGATAGGCAAACAAGTTGGTGATTACTCCTTCCTGGATCGTGGCGGGCGCACCGTGCGCTTGGCGGATTACCGTGGTAAGCCCCTGGTTATCAGCATGATTTATACTCATTGCCCGATTATCTGTGCGACTACTACGCGCAGCTTGAGCGCACTCAAGTTATCTCAGGAAGCGCTGGGGGAAGATAGTTTTGGTGTGTTGACCGTTGGTTTTGATACTGAAAATGATACTCCCGAAGCAATGGATGATTTCGCCAAACGGATGGGAGTGAACCTGCCTAAATGGGAATTCGTCAGCGCCGATTCGGAAACGATTGAAAAACTCAGCAAGGACTTGGGGTTTGTTTACTTTCCCACCGAGGAGGGTGGTTATAACCACATAACGCAGACAACGTTTGTTGATGGGCAAGGTAAAGTCTACCGCCAAATTTATGGTGATGAATTTGAGAACAAGACGCTGCTCGATCCGCTGAAAGATATGATTTATAACATCAAGACAGCAGAGCCTGGCCTTGCCGGCTTGTCGAATAAAATAAAACTTTTTTGCACGGTTTACGACGAGCAGGCGGGGACATATAAAGTAACTTACAACTATTTTTATGGGGTTGGGTTGGGCGTCCTTGTTTCATTGTTCATCATAGGATGGATCGTGTACGAATATCGCCGCAGCCCTAAGCGGAACCACCCGGAGCATGAATGATGCGGGTCAAGATAACGCCATTTTTAGATGGAAGCTTCAAATTTTTCCTAGGAGTTGCCAGTGATTAATTTTATACATCGCATCGGCCAAGGTATTTTTTTGCGCCTGGAGAGTGGGCTCAATTATATTTTCGGGCCGGCATTGAACCCATTTTATTATCTGGGCGCGATTACTTACTTGATGTTCTGGGTTATCGTTGTCAGTGGTTTTTACATCTACGCTTTTTACGATACCGGCGTAAATGATGCCTTCAGCTCGGTGGAATACATAACCCATGAGCAATGGTATTTCGGCGGCATAATGCGCAGCCTGCATCGTTATGCTTCCGACGGGATGATATTGTTCGGCGTTTTGCACATGCTGCGCAACTTTGCGTTTGACCGGTATCGCGGCTTCCGCTGGTTTTCATGGTATACGGGCATCCTGGTGTTGTGGCTGATTTATATGGCCGGCATAAACGGCTATTGGCTGCCCTGGGATCATCTGGCACAGTTTGCCGCCGTGGCGACTGCCGAATGGCTGGATGCGCTGCCGATTTTCAGTGCTCCCCTGGTGCGTAATTTCCTCGAGGAGGGCAGCGTAAACGATCGCTTCTTCTCCCTGCTTTCGCTTATCCATATTGGTATTCCGCTGGGCGCTTTTGCGATTATCTGGATACACACTCAACGCGTGCCGCAGGCTAAAACATCTCCACCAAGAGCGCTTACGGTTGGATTGATCCTGTCCATGCTCGTGCTCGCGCTGATCAAGCCTGCATTAAGCCACGGGCAAGCGGATTTGGACTCTGCGCCTTCAGTTCTGAACCTTGACTGGTTCTATTTCTGGAGTTATCCATTGCTGTATTCCTGGAGCCCGGGCAAGGTCTGGATGTTGGTAGGTGGCGTTTCCACCGCTTTATTGTTGCTGCCGTTCCTGGGAGGAAAGAGGCGCGGCAAGGGCGAATACGAGATCACCACAGTCCCCTGCGGGCATGCAGTGGTTGCCCAACAAGGCGAGACTGTGCTTGAGGCTGCGCTGCGCCAAGGGTTGAATCTGCCCTATGTTTGCCGTGACGGTGCCTGCGGTGCCTGCAAGGGTAAGATACTCAGGGGCACGGTCGATTACGGAACTTACCAGGAGGGCGTGCTCACCGAAGCGGAGAAAGCGGATGGCAAGGCGCTGTTTTGCTGCGCCAAGCCGTTATCCGATTTGGAAATAGAGTGTCATGAAATCGATGAACTCGGACGATTTCCGATAAAAACCATGAAGTTCACGGTGCAAAAAATGGAGCGGGCGGCGCAGGATGTGATGCTGCTCGAATTGCGCCCCGAGGGCGATGAGCAGATGAATTTCATTGCGGGCCAGTATATCGCCGTGTTGTTGGATGATGGCACCAAACGCAGTTACTCCATCGCCAATGCGCCCCATGAATCGGATCGCTTGCAGTTGCATATCCGTCTGGTGAAAGGCGGCAAATTTACCGGCCATGTCTTCAATGAAATGAAAGTAGGCGATGTGCTGCAAGTGGAAGGCCCGCTGGGTTCTTTCTTCCTGCATGAAGAAAGCGACAAACCGATCATCTTCATGTCGGGAGGTTGCGGTTTCGGCTCTATCAAGGGCATGGTCGAGCATGCCTTGAAAACCGGGATGAACCGTTCCATGGTGTTGTACTGGGGCGCAAGAACACCAGCCGATATATACTCGAACCTGCCGGAAAAATGGCAGCAGGAGCACGACAACTTCAAATTCATCCCGGTTCTTTCCGAACCCAAGCCGGAACATGACTGGCAAGGCAGAACTGGCCTGGTTCACGAGGCCATCCTGCAGGATTACCCGCAACTGGACAACTATCAGATATACGCCTGCGGTTCGCCCGAGATGATCGATGCGGGTCGTGCGCCATTCATGGCCAAAGGATTGCCGGAAGATCAGTATTTTGCGGATAAATTTTCGAGCTGTTACAAGGCTCCGCTCGCGGAAGCACCAGTATCCTCTGAGGGGGTGACACATGGCTAAGCCATTACAATACATCGGCCAAGGGTTGTTTTACGCCTTGTTTTTTGGGGTAATTGGATATTTCTCTACTCTTCCGCCATACACTCACCTGCCGCCGGATGAAACCTTGATCAAGTTGAGTTTCAGGCATGCCGGCCAGCATGTGGGCGAATGCCGCGAACGCACGCCGGAAGAGTTGGCTAAAATGCCTGCTTACCAGCGTAAAGGCGGAACCAAGGTATGCCCGCGCGAGCGCTCAGATGTGGTGGTTGAGCTGGAAATGGACGGAAAGCGTCTCTATCACGAAGTATTGAGGCCAAGCGGGTTTGCGCACAGCAGTAATGCCAATATTTACCGGCGCATCCCGGTGAAGGCCGGAGTCCATACGCTGAAGGCGCGCCTGAAGGATCATCCCGGCGACGATTTCAACTATGCAAGCGAAGAAACGCTTACTCTCGTGCCGGGACGTATTCTGGTGATTGATTTCAAGGCGGCAACCGGCGGATTTATTTTCAGGAACAAAAATATAACAACCAAGACGCAATCAGAAGGTAACAAATGAATTCAACATATCAGCAAGCAGATGCCGAACAAGGCGCAGAGGTGATCGGCGAAAAAACACGCGGGGGCGGTTTTGCCCTTTCCATGCCATCGGATGCCAACCGCAAACTGGCTGCCGGCTGGCTGTGGCTCGGCATTGCATCGCTGGTAGGCGCCGGGCTGTTCGCTATCCTCCTGGTGCTTTCGCGCACCCCTTATGTCCAGGATATTTTTCCATGGGTTGATTTTTTCCATACTGCACTGGTGGTGCATGTGGATTTGTCTGTGCTGTTATGGTTCATGGCATTCGCCGGGGTGCTGTGGAGCCTGAATTCATCAGCCAGATTCGTCGGCGTTGGCTGGCTGGCTCTGGTGCTGGCTTCCGTCGGCGCCGCGATAATTGTCCTGTCTCCCTTTGTCGCTGTCGGCAAACCGTTGATGAGCAATTATGTGCCGGTCATTGAAAGCACCTTCTTCTTTACCGGGTTGATTGTTTTTGCCATTGGCGTAGCCGTGCTGGTTTTGCGCAGCCTGATAGCGGTGCCCTCTGCCGACTTGTGGCGCGGCGGTGAAGGCTCGATTCGCATCGGTTTCTATGCCGCATCCATTTCCACGGTGTTTGCGCTGATTGCCTTCGGCTGGTCATACAACATGATTCCGCAAGGAGTTTTTGAAAGCACGCAGTACTATGATCTGCTGTTCTGGGGCGGCGGCCATGTGCTGCAATTCACCTACTCGCTGTTGATGCTGGCTGGCTGGCTGTGGCTGGCGGATGCCTGTGGCGCGAAAACTCCGCTGACCACAAGATTGGCGTCAGCCTTCCTGGTGCTGGGGCTGTTGCCGGTATTCTATGTTCCCGTTATTTACCTGTCATTTGCAGGCGATATGGGCGCCTACATGGAGCAATTTACCCAGTTGATGAAAGTCGGCGGCGCCTTCGCCCCGGTACCGCTTGGCTTGGCGGTACTTTACGCGATCGGTGCGGCCGGAAGCACGGCGGCGACCAAGCCGCAACGCGCGGCGTTGCTGTCGTCAATCATCCTGTTTGCCATCGGCGGCGGGATAAGCCTGATGATCGGGGACAGCAATACGATCATCACCGCGCACTACCACGGAACCGGCGGCGCAATCAGCCTGGCCTTCATGGGGCTGGCCTTCCATCTGCTGCCGCGCCTCGGCTATCGCGAGCCGGATTTGAAATGGGCCACCTTGATGCCTTACATATATGGTGCAGGACAACTGCTGCACATTGTCGGCTTGCTGTGGTCCGGCGGATATGGCGTGCAGCGCAAGGTTGCGGGAGCCGCTCAAGGGTTGCATGGCTTTGCGCAGACGGCTGGCATGGGACTGATGGGCCTGGGCGGACTGATAGCCGTGATCGGCGGCATCATGTTCCTGGTCGTGGTTTTCAAAGCCATGCGCCGGTAAACTTAACGGCGCTTCCAATAACCCCGCTTCGCCACGCTTGAATGTCAATTTTCACGGGTGTGGCGAAATGTGCCTGGGGCTAGCTCTGAAATTTCCAATCGTCAGGCAGGCCTCGCACATAGCGCATCGGGCGATGGCCGCCCTTTTGGATGGAATTTATGGTCCAAGCTGCGGGCCATATGGCATAACTCGCTGGGAAGTTACTCCGAAGGGAGCAAAAGATAGTTGATAAAACCGAACGAGATAAATGCCAGCACCAGAATGATGACAAAGAAAATGATGCTGCGGTATTTAAAGCGCGCCCCGCGCGAAATCTCGATGCGGTCAAGTACCCAGTCGGATGCAAAGTAGAGGCCTATGGCCACAAAGGTGTAATAGATAACTTCCAAGTTAATTCCCCATTAATATTTTATAACCCGCTCATTATATTATGCTGCTACGCTTTGAGCGGATGAATTTGAACCGATTTTTAAAATGGATTGCAGGCAGCCCTGCTGCAAAAACCCCTTTGACTACTTCCAAGCACACCGAGTCTGTTGCGCGCAAGATGTTGCTCCGCTTTGAAGGCATCCTGAACAAGATTTTCGGTAACGACCTCAACCCTTTCTACTATCTGGGCGCGCTGGGCTTCTTTTTTTTCTGGGTAGTCGCAGTCAGTGGCGCTTACCTCTACATCTTTTACGATACCGGCGTGGAAGATGCTTTCAAATCGGTCGAGTCCCTCACGCACGAACAACCGTATCTCGGCGGCATCATGCGCAGCCTGCACCGCTACGCCTCCGATGCGCTGATCGTGGTGATGATGCTGCACTTGTTGCGCGAATTCATCCTCGGGCGCTACCGTGGCGCGCGCTGGTTCGCATGGTTCACGGGGGTGCCGCTGATCTGGCTGATATTTGCCGCCGGCGTCAATGGTTACTGGATGCCCTGGGACACCCTGGCCCAATATTCCACCGTGGCTGCCATAGAATGGCTCGACTGGCTGCCGATATTCAACGAACCGATGTCGCCGGCTTTCATTTCCCAGGAAGTCCTCAATGATCGCTTTTTTTCGCTGATATCGTTCGCCCATGTGACCATCCCGGTGCTCATCCTGTTCCTGCTCTGGGTGCATATCATGCGCATCAGCTATCCCGTGGTTAATCCGAGGCGCGGGCTGGTGCTGGGGATGCTGCTGGCGTTGCTGGTTCTGGCATTGATCAAGCCGGCATTGAGCCAGGGTCCGGCAGATATGGGGATAGAGCCAAGCAATATCGGCATCGACTGGTTCTACCTGTTCATTTTTCCGCTGCAGGACAGTTGGTCGGCAGGCCGGGTATGGGCGCTGACAGTAGGAATCAGCGCGCTGCTTTGCGTGTTGCCGTGGCTGCCCGCCAGAAAAAAACAGGTACCGATAGCCGAAGTCAGCCTCAAGAATTGCAACGGATGCCGGCGCTGTGTCGCCGATTGTCCCTACGAGGCGGTGGTGACGCGCCCGCGCACCGACAGCCTGCGTTTCCAGGAAGAGGCGGTGGTCATAGCGGATCGCTGCGTCAGTTGCGGCATCTGCGCCGGCGCGTGCCCCTCATCGACCCCTTTCAGGAGCGATGAAGGATATGTGAGCGGAATCGAAATGCCCTCCATGCCGATGGCCGGGTTGCGTGCTGCCATGACGAATGATCTGGCCAAGCTGAAAGGTGATGCGCGGGTCATGGTGTTCGGCTGCGACAACGCGGCAGACATCGGGAAGCTGCGCGGCGAAGGCGTGGCCGTCATGAGCCTGCCGTGCTCGGCCATGTTGCCGCCGTCCTTCATCGAATATGCGCTGTTCGAGAATCAGGCCGACGGTGTATTTATCACCGGCTGCCGCGAGAACGACTGCTACCATCGGATGGGCGGGTTGTGGACGACACAGCGGCTGGCCAGGGAACGGGAACCGCGTCTGCGCGGCCGCGTCGAGCGCGAACGCGAGCGGATCGGGTTGTTCTGGGCGTCTTCTGCCGACTTCAGAGAATTGGCCAAGGAACTGGAATCATTTCGTGCTGGCCTTAACGCAATTCCGCAAAAAAATTCTTGATCGCCAGCACGCGCTGGCGCAGATCGTCATGCTTTAGCTCGATGCGCAGCTTGTCCTGTCCGGACATTTTGATATAGCGCCTGCTCTGGATCATCGTGATGATCTTCATCGGGTCGATCGGCGGATTCGGCACGAACTGGATCACGATGGCCTCGGAAGACGCATCCACCTTGCTGATACCGAGCGGTTTGGCGAGGATGCGCAGGCGGTGGCTGTCGAGCAGGGTCTGTGCGGGCTCCGGCAGCAGGCCGAAGCGGTCGATCAGTTCCTGGTGCATGTCGTCCAGTTCTTCCGATGTATTGCAGTTCGCGAGGCGCTTGTACAGCATCAGGCGCTGGTGGATGTCGCCGCAGTAGTCGCTGGGCAGCAGCGCAGGCGTGTGCAGGTTGATCTCGGTGGTCACGCCGAGCGGGTGCGCCATGTCCGGTTCGCGCCCTTGGCGCAACGAGGCCACGGCGGCGTTGAGCATGTCGGTGTAAAGCGAAAAACCAATCTCCTGCATCTCGCCGCTTTGCGATTCGCCCAGCACTTCGCCCGCGCCGCGTATCTCCAGGTCGTGCATCGCGAGGTAGAAGCCGCTGCCGAGCTGTTCCATCGACTGGATCGCTTCGAGGCGTTTCTTCGCCTGTGCGGTGAGCGCCTCGGTTTCCACCAGCAGATACGCATAGGCCTGATGGTGCGAGCGCCCGACGCGGCCGCGCAGTTGATGGAGTTGAGCGAGACCGAAGCGGTCGGCGCGATTCATCAGGATGGTGTTGACGGTCGGGATGTCGATGCCGGTTTCGATGATGGTGGTGCACAGCAGCACATTGAAACGCTGCTGATAAAAATCGCGCATCACCTGTTCCAGATCGCGCTCGCACATCTGCCCGTGCGCCACGCGGATACGCGCTTCCGGCAACAGCGTCTCCAGCTTCTCCGCCATGTTGGCGATGGTGTCCACCTCGTTGTGCAGGAAATACACCTGCCCGCCGCGCTTCAGTTCGCGCAGCACCGCCTCGCGGATGATGCCGTTGCTGGTCTGTGCGACGAAGGTTTTAATCGACAGGCGGCGTTGCGGGGCGGTGGCGATGATCGAGAAATCGCGCAGCCCTTCCAGCGACATCGCCAGCGTGCGCGGGATCGGCGTGGCGGTCAGCGTCAGCACGTCCACTTCTGCTCTTAATGCCTTCAGACGTTCCTTCTGCTGCACGCCGAAGCGATGCTCCTCGTCGATGATGACCAGGCCGAGGTTGTGGAACTTCACACCCTTCTGGATCAGCTTGTGCGTGCCGATGATGATGTCGATCTTGCCGTCTTCCATGTCCTTCAGCGCCTGCGTCTGCTCTTTCGCGGAGCGGAAACGCGACAGCTCGGCGATTCTGACCGGCAGGTCGGCAAAGCGGTTGGAAAAATTCTGGAAATGCTGTTCGGCGAGCAGCGTGGTGGGCACCAGCACCGCGACCTGCTTGCCGTCCATCGCCGCAACGAAGGCAGCGCGCAGCGCGACCTCGGTCTTGCCGAAGCCGACATCGCCGCAGATCAGCCGGTCCATCGGCTTGCCGGATTGCAGGTCGGCGATCACCGCCTCGATCGCGGCGGCCTGGTCGGGGGTCTCCTCGAAGCCGAAGCCGGCGGCGAATGCCTCATAGTCATGCGGCGTCAGCTTGAACGCATGGCCCTTGCGCGTGGCGCGCTGCGCGTAGAGATTCAATAGCTCGGCGGCGGTGTCGCGCACCTGCTGCATCGCGCGGCGTTTGGCCTTGTCCCACGCTGCCGTGCCCAGCTTGTGCAGCGGCGCGGTATCGGCCGCGCCGCCGCTGTAGCGGCTGATCACGTGCAGTTGCGCCACCGGCACGTAGAGCTTGTCGCTACCGGCATATTCCAGCAGCAGAAATTCGTTCTCGCCTTCGCCGAGGTCGAGGTTGACCAGCCCCTGATAGCGCGCGATGCCGTGCTGCTCATGCACCACCGGATCACCCGGTTTGAGCTCGGACAGGTCGCGCAACATGCCCTCGACGTTGGTCTTCTTCGCCGCGCGCGCGGAGCGGCTGCGCGGCTGTGCCGCATACAGCTCGGTTTCGGTGACGATGGCGAAGCCGTCCTGGAGCGCGGGCGTCCCGCCCGCAGGCGGGCGGGACGCCCGCGCTCCCAGCACACTGAAACCGTTCTGCAGCGGGCCGACACACAGCATGAAGGCCGCACTGCTCTGCTGGAACTCTTCAAAGCTCTCGCATATCGCCGGGGCGAGGCCGTATTCGTGCAGATAGCCCGCCATGATCTCGCGCCGCCCGAGGCTGTCGGCAAGCAGCAGCACGCGCCCGGCATAGCCCTGGAGGAAATCCTGGAACGCCTGCGTGGGGATTTCGGCGCGGCGGTTCACGGCGATAGGCGGAATGGCGGCGGTGGAGCAGGGGGTGAGTGTCGCGCCGCTTTCACCAGCGACAATATCCAGCCGCGCAAACTCCTTCGCGCGGATGTAGAACCGCTCCGCATCCAGGAACAATTCCTTCGGCTCCAGCAGCGGGCGCTGCGGGTCGCCCCTGAGCAGGTTGTAGCGCGACGCGGCATCCTTGGCGAAGGTGGCGATGGCTTCGTCCACTTCGTGGTGCAGGCACAGCGTGGTGTGCTTCGGCAGGTAGTCGAACAGCGTCGCGGTCTTGTCGAAGAACAGCGGCAGGTAATACTCGATACCCGCCGGGGCGATGCCTTTGCTTACACCTTTGTAGATAAACGACTTGGACGGGTCGCCTTCGAAGCGATCGCGGAAATTCTGGCGGAAACGCGCCTGGCCGGCATCGTCCAGCGGGAATTCGCGCGCGGGCAGCAGGCGGATCTCCGGCACGGGGTACAGCGTGCGCTGCGTGTCCACGTCGAAGCTGGCAATGGTCTCGATCTCGTCGTCGAACAGGTCGATGCGGTAGGGCAGCACGCTGCCCATTGCAAACAGGTCGATGATGCCGCCGCGCACGCAGTATTCGCCGGGGGCGAGCACCTGCTGCACATGGTTGTACCCGGCAAAAGTCATCTGTTCGCGCAATTGCGCCACGTTCAACTTCTCGCCGCGCTTGAGGAAGAAGGTGTAGGCGGCGAGATGCTCGACCGGCGGCAGCGGATACAGCGCAGTGGTGAGCGGCACGATCACCACGTCGCAGGCATTGCTGCGGATATGGTGCAGCGTCGCCAGGCGCTCCGAGATCAGGTCCTGATGCGGCGAGAAATGGTCGTAGGGCAGCGTCTCCCAGTCCGGCAGCAGGTGCACGCGCAAATCGGGTGCGAAAAACGGGATTTCCTCCACCAGCCGCTGTGCCTCCAGCGCGTTTGCGGCGATGATTGCCAGCGGGGAACGGGCCTGCGGCGATTGCTGCGCGGCATATTGCGCCAGCGCCAATGCGTCGGACGAGCCGTGCAGTTGCGTATAGCGGGGACGGGAATGT
>JAUYGW010000296.1 GCA_030690245.1 Gallionella sp.
GCGATGCCGAAGTGGCGGAGATGGCCTTCCAGATGCGCCGCCAGAAGACCGGCAGCGACTTTATGCCGCATCATCTGCAACGCGTCGCGGCGATCTCCTGCGTGCTGCGCGAGGGCGATAACTTCAAGGTGTGGTCGCTGGGCGAACCGGACGAGGACGAAGCCAGCATCATCAAACGTTTCTTCGACGGCATCGAGAAATACACCCCGCAACTGGTGAGTTGGAACGGCGGCGGCTTCGACCTGCCGGTGCTGCACTACCGCGGCCTGATCAACGGTGTGCAGTGCCCGCGCTACTGGGATATGGGCGAGGACGACAAGGACTTCAAGTGGAACAACTACATCAGCCGTTACCACTCGCGCCACCTCGACCTGATGGACCTGCTGGCGATGTATACCGGGCGTGCCAACGCGCCGCTGGACGAGCTCGCCAAGCTGATCGGCTTCCCCGGCAAGCTGGGCATGGACGGCAGCAAGGTGTGGGAGGCGTATCAGCAGGGCAGGCTCGCCGAGATCCGCAACTACTGCGAGACCGACGTGGTGAACACGTATCTGGTGTTCGCGCGCTTCCAGTTGATGCGCGGCCAGTTCACCAAGGCGCGCTACGAGCAGGAATGTGAACTGGTGCGCAGCGTGCTGGGTAAATCAGATGAACCGCACTGGGAGGAATTTCTGGCACAGTGGCCGAAACCGTGAGCGCACGGTTCCGCCGTATCTGGCTGGCGTTCGGCTGGTTGTGGGTGGCAGCCATATTGTGGCTGTCGCTGACACCGATTCCGCCGCAACCTTTAACCTTCGAATATTCTGACAAGCTTGAACATACCCTGGCATATCTGTTTCTGATGGGCTGGTTCGCGGTGGTCTATCGCGGGAGGAGGCGCATTGCCAGCGCAGCCGGGCTGGTGACAATGGGGGTGCTGATAGAGATATTGCAGGGCTTGAGTGGCTATCGCTACTTCGAATATGCCGACATGCTGGCGAATTCGGCTGGCGTGTTGATCGGCTGGGGAATTGCGCAAACCCGCTTCGGGCGCACGTTAAAAGTATTGGAAAGCAATGGCAAATACTGAGCAAACAGTCCTCGTCGAATCTCTCGACCAGGAAGGTCGCGGCATCGCGCATGCCGACGGCAAGGTGATTTTTATCGAGGGCGCGCTGACCGGCGAGCGCGTCACCTACTCCTCCTATCGCAAGAAGCCCAGCTTCGAGAATGCGCAGGTAACTGCCATTCTCAAGCCGTCATTCATGCGCGTCGAGCCGGAATGCGTCCATTTCGGCGTGTGCGGCGGCTGTTCGATGCAGCACCTCGAGCCGCGCGCGCAGGTCGCCGCCAAGCAGCGCGTGCTGGAAGACAACCTCGAACGCATCGGCAAGGTCAAACCCGAGACCATCCTGTCGCCGA
>JAUYGW010000309.1 GCA_030690245.1 Gallionella sp.
CGATAAATTCATGCAGTGCCTCCCGGTGTTGGAATATCGTAGGGGCGCGATTTATCGCGCCCTTTTTCTGGTGTATGTACAGATTTGGGCGCGATGAATCGCGCCCCTACAATGCTATTCGGCCATTGAAATAGAATTTGAATTACACAAATTGTCATCTGATTTTTCCTTGTACAGTTGTTCGATGGGCGGCTGGTAAAACTGCCAGATCGCTTCGCGTTTCAAGCGGCCATTCGCGGTCAGTTGCCCGTTCTGCGGCAGGAACGGCGCCTGTGCGGGCAGCCAGTATTTTACCCGCGCATAATCCGGCAGCACGCGGTTCGCCTCTTCGATAGCCTGATTCACGGCATTGACCGCTTCGGGTGTGTTGCCGCGCGGCACGATCACCGCCACGTTCCACGGGCGCGCCTCGCCGAACACTGCCGCCTGCGCGATGGCCGGGTGGAGGGTCAGTTCGCGCTCCACCCATTCCGGCGACACGTTGCGCCCGAACGAGGTGATGAAAATATTCTTCTTGCGACCGGTGAGATGCAGGAAGCCCTCTTTGTCGAGATGCCCGATGTCGCCGGTCGGCCAAAATTCGCCCTGCTGTACCGGCGCTTCGCCGGTGTAGCCGAGCAAGGTTGCGCCCGCTACCAGGATCTCGCCGTCTTCGGCGAATTTCACCTGTGCGTGCGCCAGCGGCTTGCCGACGCTGCCGGTGCGGCGCGCGCTTTCGGTGTTGAGCGCGACCACCGAGGCGCATTCGGACAGGCCGTAGCCCTCGAACACCGGGAGGCCGAGCGCCTCGGCGCGTTGCAGCAGGCGCGCGGCGACGGGCGCGCCGCCCACCGCGACGAAACGCAACTGCTGCGGCGCGGGATGCCCGGCCTCGATGGCGGCGACCAATGCGTGCAGCAGTTGCGGCGTCAGGATGGTGGTCGTCGCGCGGCATTCGATGAGTGTGGCGAGCATTTTTTTGATGTCCAGCCCGGTCGAGCCGCTCAGGCCGACTTCGGCGAGCGGCAGCAGATGGCAGCTTGCCCCGGCCAGCAGCGGCACATATACGCCGGCGAGGTTCTCCAGCAGGGTGGACAGCGGCAGCACGCTGACATGCCGGTCGTTCGCCATGCCGCGCGTCGCAGCCAGCAGGGAAGCCGCGACCTGTTGCAGCGCAGCGGCACCCAGGCAAACGCCTTTGGGATGCCCCGTGGTGCCGGAGGTGTAGGTGACCTTGATCGTGTCTGCGGGCAATGGCTTGGCGGAAATGTTGCGCAGGCGGATGTCGCTGAATGCCAGGCCGTTCAGCCCATGCGTGAATTCCGCGCCGATTTCGATGCCTGCGGCTTCGAGCAGCTTGCGGTATTGCTCCGGCTGGTCGGTGAAGATGCAGTCGATCCCTGCGTCGCGGATGCTGTGGGCGATCTGCTCCGCCGAAAAAAAGAACGGCAACGGGATGACCGGCTTGCCGGCATGCAATCCGGCCAAGTCGAGAACCGCCCAGAGCGGCGAGTTGTCGAGCGCCAGTGCTATCGTCCTGGCGGGAGATGCGCGCAGCTGCGCGCCGAATCGTTCGATCGCGGCGGCGAGTTCCCGATAGCTGAGCGCATGCTGGCTGCCGATCAGGGCAGGGGAGTCGGGCTGTTCCTTGCTCCATCGGGTGATGGTGTCGATGACGGACAGGTTCATTTTTGTTTCAATGTCATTCCACAGGTTTGGCAGCGCACACCGGTTATGGGTTCGGGTGTCCCGGTTCCTGAAATCCCGGTTTCCGGAATGCGGGGGCTGTTGCGCCGTTCGATGCGCCTTATCGCCATGACTTGCGGCTTCTGCGCGTAGTAGCTGCCCCATTCTTCCTGCTCTTCGGGGGGGAGCCGGCTCTTGTTCGCGTCGCCGAGCATGACCGGATTCATGCCCATCTTGATAAACGCATTGCGCAACACCGGAACGGCGGTAAACACCGCCCATTGGTTGGACGTGTCGTGGAGATGGTCGTTGATGGCGGTAATCAGGTAACGCGCCATTCCCGGCTCTGCAACCGAGAAATTGCCCACTCCGACGATATTATCGCGCCTGACCGGGAAACCAACGCGTTCCGCAAGCACCGCCTCGATGGGTTGATCCAGGTAGGTTTCCAGGAACAGCGGCTCCAGCGCGGCGCTGCGGAATCCGCAGGCAGCAACCAGTTTGTTGTCATGGTCGCGCAGGCTCATCAGACAGGGTTTGAAGCGTTTTATCTCTGCGCCATACGCCTGATGAAAAATATCGCCGATGAAGCGTTCGACCTCGGCGCGATCGGCCGCGCCGGGCTGGGAAAAATGCACATCGAAAGGGCGTTCAGCCAGGCCGATGGCGGGATTGGAAATGACGGTATTCATCGGTTTTCGGGAGATTGGTTGAGCCTGTTAAACGGAACGTTAGCTTTTATCGGTTGCAAAACAGCAAATTGTCGGCGAAAGCGCCCGGCATCAGTCTGATGGAAATGAAAAAGGTTCAAAGTTCATCGCGCCAGATCAGGCCGCTTTCAGCTTCGCGCGCGCGTATGAGAACCCCGCTTTCACCAGTTCCTTCGCGTCGTAGCGGCCGAGCATGTTGCAGCCGTTACACAGCTCCGGGATCAGCGCCATGCCTTCGCGCTTGGCCAGCACTTCGCGGATACCCATGTCCGCCACATGGCCGATGGGGTGCTCGTGCTTGACGTCGTTGTAGCAATACAGGTAATCGCCGCTCGCCGCAATGAAGACATCGATGTTGCGCGGCACGCATTTGAAGCTGTTGCTGCGCCACTGCTGCAAGACATCCCAGACGCCGGGAATGAAGTCGAATTCCTGGGAGCGCAAGTGGTGCTGCTGGATCAGTTGGCGCAACTTTTCGGTGGCCAGCTCATGTTCCTGCAGACTGCCGCCACGGTTGTACAGGGTGGGCGACATGGTCAGGGTTTCCACGCCCTGCGCGCGCAGCCAGGCGATGGTGTCCGGCAGCGAAGGCAGGCATTCCGGCATCGGCGTGAGGCTGATGGCCAGCTTGGTATGCTTGAACAGCCGCTGCGCCGTCTGGATATTTTCCATGACACGCGCCTGGTCGAGATTGGCATGCACCACGTTGTACACCGCCGGGTCGATGCTGGAAAAGGAGACCAGCAGCAGGTCGACCGCGCCGTCCAGATGGCGGATGCGTTCGGCGTCGAGCTGGTGGCCGTTGCTCACCATGTCGAAGCGGATCGGGTGGCCGCGCATGTCGTCCACGAATTCGAAAAATTTGGTATGCGTGGTGGGTTCGCCGTAACCCGCGATGACGGCGCGGAACACATCCTGTGGCGTCAGGCGCTCCAGCGTTTGCCGCCAGGTCTGTTCCTTCATGAGCTGGGGATACTCGATCAAACCCCTCGGGCACATCGGGCAAAGCGCATTGCATTTGCTGGTCCACTCGACGTTGACGGCGATACGGTAGTTGCTCATTTCACGGCACCGGGAAGCGATTGATGTGAAACTCGCGAAGCGAGGCTTTGTCCCCCTCGCCCGCAAGCGGGATAACCAGCGACTTGACGGCTTTGCCGCCTAGTCGAATGGCTAGTTGTTGCATCAGAGGGCAGGGGTGAGGGAACAGTCATGGCGGATTTCATTATCAGAGGGGACATAATAGCCATGACTGTCAGGCTGGAACCAGGCGGGGGACATAAGCCGGGCAGCTCGGCGCAACCAGTTCGATATCCACGACGACGACGCATTCCGCCTGCGGAAACGGCTCCATCATCGCCGCGTTTTCATGGATGGACGCCTTCCCGTTCACGCGCAGGCGCGCGCCGTCGTTGAAGTCGATGAACAGCATGCTGACGCAGGGGTTGAGCAGGATATTGCCGAGGCTCATGTAGGCGCCGTTGCCTTTCACGCGCGCCTCGAAATGCGGGAACGCCACGCGGTTCGGCGCCAGCACCTTGACCAGGCCGGGGCCGCCGCCCTTGAACGAGCAGTCGCAGCGGCCGTCGGGAGAGCTGGTGGCGAGAAAGAAGAACGGCGCCGCTTCGATCCGGGCGTGAAACTGTTCCGGGATGCGATCCCAGATAAGCTGGCCGATGCGCGCCTCGGTCCACAGCTCCGGGTTGCCCCAGCGTTGCTGCGCGTCAAGCTCGCCGGCGTGAAAGGGCGATGAAGTCATGATGGAAACCTCGGCTGAGCGTTCATAGAAGATGTTGTTCCTGCAAAAAATATTAGCCCGTTAAAGACTGCTGCATTGTAGTGAAGTTCAAGCCTTTCTGCCGGTATGCCACCGGGGATTTTGTAATCATTTGTAAGCGTAAATCGTCCACGACTATAGGCAGGTTGTCGTATAAGAGATAGTCAATTGTTTTTATAAAGACAATAAGTATTATTTATGGTTTGATCCGATCGCGTTATTTAGAAATTTTTCTTCCGGCGATGCTGTATTTTGCCCTGCGATTGCCGCGTTCCTGGTGTCGCAGTGTTGACAGTCCTTGGCCCTGCCCCTACATTGCCCATCCTTCTACGCATCGTCCGAATCAATATCATGAAGCGCAGCATCCTGTTACTCGTCCTTGTGCCCGTATTTGCCGGGTGCAACAAGGAACCCGCCCCGGCAGTCAAGATCGAGCGCCCCGCTTTGACTCTGGTGGTGGGCTCTGCCGCAACCGCTGGCGGCAACACCTATAGCGGCGAGATTCGCGCGCGCTACGAGACGCAACTGGGCTTCCGCATCGGCGGGAAGATCGTCGAACGGCTGGTGGACGCAGGCGCGCGGGTCAAGGCAGGGCAGGCGCTGATGCGCCTCGA
>JAUYGW010000316.1 GCA_030690245.1 Gallionella sp.
TTGTGGTGCATCGCGATGATCACGCTGCCGGCGGCGAGGAACAGCAGCGCCTTGAAGAACGCATGGGTCATCAGGTGGAAGATCGCCACCGAATAGGCCGATGCGCCGAGCGCCACGGTCATGTAGCCGAGCTGCGACAGCGTGGAATAGGCCACCACGCGCTTGATGTCGTTCTGGATGATGCCGAGGAAGCCCATGAACAGCGCGGTGATCGCGCCGATCACCATCACGAAGGATAAGGCGGTGTCGGACAGTTCGAACAGCGGCGACATGCGCGCCACCATGAAAATACCGGCCGTCACCATGGTCGCGGCGTGGATCAATGCGGAGATCGGGGTCGGGCCTTCCATCGAATCGGGCAGCCAGACATGCAGCGGGAACTGCGCCGACTTGCCCATCGCGCCAATGAACAGCAGGATGCAGATCGCGGTCATCAGGTTCCACGATACGCCGGGAATCGGTGCCATATCGCCGGCGTGGCTGGCGGCATTGGCGAACACCGCGGCATAGTCCAGCGTGCCGAACACCATCAACACCAGCCCGATACCGAGCAGGAAGCCGAAATCGCCGACGCGGTTCACCAGGAAGGCCTTGAGGTTGGCGTAGATCGCCGTGTCCTTCTTGTACCAGAAGCCGATCAGCAGGTAGGAAACCAGTCCCACCGCTTCCCAGCCGAAGAACAGCTGCATGAAGTTGTTCGCCATCACCAGCATCAGCATCGAGAAAGTGAACAGCGAGATGTAGCTGAAGAAGCGCTGGTAACCGTCATCTTCTTCCATGTAGCCGATGGTATAGATATGCACCATCAGCGAGACGAAGGTCACCACCAGCATCATCATCACGGTCAGGCGGTCGATCAGGAAGCCCACCTGGAAGCTGGTATCGCCGGAAATCAGCCAGGTATAGACCGGGCCGTTATACACATGGCCCGCCAGCACATCGTTGAAAATCGCCAGCGACGCAAAAAACGAAACCGCCACCAGCGCGATGGTGATGCGGTGCGACCAGGCGCGCCCCAGGCACTTGCCGAACAATCCGGCGGCAACCGCCCCGGCCAGCGGCGCCAGCGGAACTAACAGATAGAGGCTTTGCATGCTCATGCGGATCAACCTTTCAGACTGTCGAGATCGTCAACATTGATGGTGTTCAGGTTGCGGAACAGCACCACCAGTATCGCCAGGCCGATGGCGGCCTCGGCAGCGGCCACGGTCAGGATGAAAAACACGAATACCTGGCCAGCGGTATCGTTCAGGTAATGCGAGAACGCCACGAAATTGGTGTTTACCGCCAGCAGCATCATTTCGATCGCCATCAGCAACACGATCAGGTTCTTGCGGTTCAGGAAAATACCAACCACACCGATGGCAAACAGCACGGCGCTCAGTACCAGATAATGCGACAGTGTTAACACGTTACTCGCTCCCTTGATTAACTTGGATAGTGGTGAGTGGTAAGTAGTAAGAGGAACGGCGCTTCGCGCCTCAGTGGGAAACCCACTCGCCACTCACCACTTCCTACTTACCAGATTCTCTGCTTTCGGCCTGCATCTTCACGATGCGCAAACGATCCGCCTTCTTCACCGCGACCTGCTCGGCTACCACCTGCGACTTGGAATCCTTGCGGCGGCGCAGAGTCAGCGCAATCGCCGCCACCATCGCCACCAGCAACAGCACCGCGGCAATCTCGAACGGATACACATATTCGGTATAGATCAGCCTGCCCAGCTCTTTGGTATTGCTGTAATCGGCCGCATGCTTGATGGCTACCTTGCCCCCGGATGTTCCGGAGGAACCCAGCACCCAGATCATTTCAAACGCCATCAAGCCGGCCAATGCCGCGCCGAACGGCAGCCAGCGCCAGATGCCTTCGCGCAACCGCACCAGGTTGATGTCCAGCATCATCACCACGAACAGGAACAGCACCATCACCGCGCCGACATAGACCAGCACCAGTGTGATGGCGAGGAATTCCGCTTCCAGCAATATCCAGATGCCCGCGGAGCTGATAAACGCCAGCACCAGGAACAGCACCGCATGCACCGGATTGTGTGCGGTGATCACGCGCAATGCCGAAAATATGATCAACGCCGCGAACACATAAAACATGATGGTTTCAAAATTCATAAATTCATCCTCTTGTAAGTGGTAAGTGGAGCGGTGCTGCGCACCTCAGTGGAAAGTGGAAAACCCCACTTCCTACTCCCTACTCCCCACTATCTGTACTTGGCATCCGCCGCACGATCCTTGGCGATTTGCTCTTCATGTTTGTCGCCCATCGCCAGCAGCATCGGCTTGGTGTAATACAGGTCGCCAGGCTTTTCGCCGTGGTACTCGAACATGCGCGTTTCGACGATCGCATCCACCGGGCAGGACTCCTCGCAGAAGCCGCAGAAGATGCACTTGGTCAGATCGATGTCATATTGCGTGGTGCGGCGGGTACCGTCCTCGCGCTCCGCCACTTCGATCTTGATCGCCAAAGCCGGGCACACCGCCTCGCAAAGCTTGCAGCCGATGCAGCGTTCCTCGCCATTGGCGTAGCGGCGCTGCGCGTGCAACCCGCGGAAACGGAAGCTCTGCGGGGTCTTCTCTTCGGGGTATTGCACGGTGATTTTGCGCGCGAAGAAATACCGCCCGGTCAGCGCCATGCCCTTGACCAGCTCATAGAGCAGAAAGGTCTTGAAGAAGTTTGTTATTTTTTCCATATTCATCTCCTCCGCTTACCAGACCCACAGCGGGGTTTGCATCCACGCGGCAACCACCACGACCCAGACGATGGTGAGCGGGATGAACACTTTCCAGCCCAGCCGCATCAGTTGGTCATATCGGTAGCGCGGGAAGGTCGCGCGGAACCACAGGAACAGGAACAGGATGAAGGAAGCCTTGCCCAGCAGCCAGATGAAGCTGTCCGGCAGGAACGGCACCGGCGACAGCCACCCGCCGAGGAACATGATCGAGGTCAGGAACGCGATCAGGATCATGTTGGCGTATTCGGCCAGGAAGAACATCGCAAACGCCATGCCGGAATATTCCACATGGAAGCCCGCGACGATTTCCGACTCGCCTTCGGCCATGTCAAACGGTGCACGGTTGGTTTCCGCCACGCCGGAAATCAGATAGACGAGGAACATCGGGAACAGCGGAATCAGATACCAGTCCAGCATGCCGAGACTGCCTTGCTGCCCCTTGACGATGTCGCCCAGATTCATGCTTTGCGAAGCCATCAGCACGCACACCAGCGCGAAACCCATCGCGATTTCATACGACACGATCTGCGCGGCGGATCGCACCGCACCGAGGAAGGCATACTTGGAGTTGGACGCCCAGCCGGCGATGATGATGCCGTAGACCGCGAGCGAGGTCATCGCCAGGATGTACAACAGCCCGGCATTGAGGTCGGCGATTACCATGCCGTCGCTGAACGGCATCACCGCCCATGCCGCGAGAGATGGCGCCAACCCCAGGATAGGCGCCGCAATGAACAAAAATTTGTTCGAGTTGCTCGGGATGATGATTTCCTTGAACAGCAATTTCAAGCCATCGGCGAGCGGCTGGATCAGGCCGTAAGGGCCGACGCGATTCGGGCCGATGCGGATCTGCATGTAGCCGATGACCTTGCGTTCCGCCAGTGTCAGATAGGCGACCGTCAGCATGATCGGCACCGTGACAACCATGATTTTCACCACCGTCCAGACCGGCAGCCAAGCCGGACCGAGCAGCTCCTGCCCGAGCTGTTGCAAGGTTTGCAGCAATTCCATCATGCCCGTTCCCCAGTTTGACCAGCGACTTGATTGCCGTCTTTGGGCAGCTTATAACCAGCCACTTGGTCGGTGTTGTTTGCCGACCCGGTGGAATGGCTAGTTGTTTTATCAGTCGAATGGCCAGTTGTTATATCAATCGGTTCCACAGTAATTGTCCCAAACATCGCACCCAGTTCTGCCGTAGCCGGATGGCCCGCCGCCACACGCACGGTACCGGCAGGCATAATGTCATTCGCTTGTACGGTCAGGCGTATGCTGGCGTTACCTTGGCTGACTTTGACGGCGTCACCGGACTGCACGCCCAATTTTTGCAACTCACTGCCATGCATCAGCACACATGGGGTTGCGGCATCGTGCGTTTTTTGCAGGGATGCAGCGCGCCTGACCACGGCATCCGTCGAATAGATCGGCACATCGGCCACGCGCTGTAGGAGCGAATTCATTCGCACGCCCTGGCCGGATAAATCCGGCCCTACATGGACGCCTTCGATATGATTATTCAGCTTATCGACCACGTTCTGGCCGGGTAGTGCTTCATCGCGCACCGCTTCGCTGGTGTCGTAATCAAAGCCGCTCACGTCGAGCAGGTTGCCCAGCACGCGTAGCACCTTCCAGGCCGGGCGGGTTTCACCGAGCGGCTTGACCGCGCCCTTGAAACTTTGCACAAGCCCCTCGGTGTTGACAAACGTGCCGGAGGTTTCGGTGAACGGCGCAATGGGCAGCAGCACATCGGCGTAATCGGTCGCATGATGCTTGTAGGCGGACAAGGCCACCACCATATCGGCGGCGCGCATCGCAGCCATCGCCTGTTGCGGGTCGTGCATGTCCAGTTCCGGCTCGACATTCAGCAGGACATACGCCTTGCGCGGCGAAGCCACCATCTGTGCGGCATTCATGCCCTGCACAGCGCCACCAAACGGCACCGCACCGGCAAGATAGCCGCCGACGCTATTGGCCGCCTCGCCGAGGAAACCGAAGCTTACGCCGCACAATGCGGCGATCCGTTCCGCCAATACGGCAAGCTGCGCCGCCTGCGGATGTTGTTGCGCAAAGTTGCCGAGCAGCACCGCGGCGCGCTCGCCGCTTGCTAGGCTTTTGGCGATGGCGGCGGCAACGCCGCCCACTTCGATACCCTGTACGGATGCATCCGGCGCCACCTGCTTTTCCGCAGCCAGCGCCTTGAGGATTTGCGCCAGCTGATTCACCAGTTCGCCCGGAGCGACGATGGCCTTGTTGGCAACCGGCATCAGCAGATCGTCATCGCTGGCATGCACGATATTGGCCTGAGCACCTTTCTTGACCGCCTGGCGCACGCGTTGCGCCAGCAGGGGGTGATCCTTGCGCAGGAAACTGCCGACAATCAACAAGCGGTCGCGGCTATTGATCTCGGCGACCGGCATACCCAGCCACGGCGCGCCGGCCTGTTTAGCATCCGCGCTGAAATCGGACTGGCGCAGGCGGAAATCCACGTTGCCGCTACCCAGCCCGCGCATCAGTTTTTGCAGCAGGTAAAGTTCTTCCAGCGTGCTGTGCGGCGTCGCCAATGCGGCAACCTGCCCGGCTCCATTATTTTCAATGACACAGCGCAGGCCGTTCGCCACATATTCCAGCGCGACCGGCCATTCGACTTCCAGCCACTTGCCGTCCTGCTTGAGCATCGGCTTGGTCAGGCGCTCCGGTGCATTCAACCCTTCATAGCTGAAGCGATCCTTGTCGGAAATCCAGCATTCGTTGACTGCTTCGTTTTCGATCGGCGTGACGCGCATCACTTTGCCGTTCTTCACCTGCACCGCCAGATTCGACCCCAGACCATCATGCGGGCTGACCGACTTGCGCCGCGACAATTCCCAACTGCGCGCGGTGTAGCGGAATGGCTTGCTGGTCAATGCGCCGACTGGGCACAGGTCGATCATGTTGCCGGACAACTCGGAATCCACCAAGCTGTTCACAAAGCTCATGATCTCGGCATGTTCGCCACGGTACGCCAGGCCCAGCTCCATCATGCCGCCGATTTCCTGCCCGAAACGCACGCAGCGCGTGCAATGGATGCAGCGGCTCATTTCCTTCGTGGAAATCAGCGCACCGATATCCTTGTGCATCACGATGCGTTTTTCTTCGCTGTAACGCGATGCCGGCGCGCCATAGCCCATCGCCACGTCCTGCAGCTGGCATTCGCCGCCCTGGTCGCAGACCGGGCAATCCAGCGGATGGTTGATCAGCAGGAATTCCATCACACCCTGCTGCGCCTTGACCGCCAGTTCGGAACGGGTATGGACTTTCATGCCATCGGCAGCCGGCGTCGCGCAGGCAGGCAGCGGTTTGGGTGCCTTTTCCACCTCGACCAGGCACATGCGGCAACTGGCGGCAATCGACAGTTTCTTGTGGTAGCAAAAATGCGGAATATGAACACCCGCCTTGTGCGCCGCATCCATCACGGTGGAACCGCGCCCGATTTCGACTAGCTTTCCATCAATTTCAATATTGATCATTACGCACCTGACCTGTCAGCTTTACACCAAGCAACGCTTGTGTTCGATGTGATATTCAAATTCGTCGCGAAAATGCCTGAGCATCCCCTGCACCGGCCAAACCGCCGCCTCGCCCAGGGCGCAAATAGTGCGCCCGGCAATGTTTTCGCCCACACTCAACAGCAAATCCAGATCTTCCTTGCGGCCTTCGCCGTGCTCGATGCGATGCACGATGCGGTACAGCCAGCCGGTGCCTTCGCGGCACGGCGTGCATTGCCCGCAGGATTCCTCGTAATAGAAATAAGACAGGCGCTCCAGCGCGCGCACCATACAGGTGGTCTCATCCATCACGATCACCGCGCCGCTGCCCAGACCGGAACCCGCCTTGGAGATGGAATCGTAGTCCATGGTCAGATCCATCATAGCCGCGCCGGGCAGTACCGGCATCGACGAGCCGCCGGGTATCACCGCCTTGAGCGTATGCCCGTTGCGCACCCCGCCCGCCATTTTCAGCAGCTCGCTGAACGGCGTGCCCATCGGCACTTCGAAGTTGCCGGGGTTGTTCACGTGGCCGGAGACGGAGAACAGCTTGGTGCCACCGTTGTTCGGTTTTCCCAGTTCCAGAAACTTCTGCCCGCCGTTGTTGATGATGTACGGAATGCTGGCGAAGGTTTCGGTGTTGTTGATCGTGGTCGGTTTGCCATACAGGCCGAAGGTCGCGGGGAAAGGCGGCTTGAAGCGCGGCTGACCTTTCTTGCCCTCGATGGATTCCAGCAAGGCGGTTTCCTCGCCGCAAATATAGGCACCATAACCCAGATGGTTGTGCAGATCGAAACAGAAATCCGTACCCATGATGTTGTCGCCCAGGTAACCGGAGGCTCGCGCCAGTTCACAGGCTTCTTCCATGCGCTCATAAGCCTCGAAGATTTCGCCATGCACGTAGTTGTAGCCGGTCTTGACGCCCATCGTATAGGCGGCGATTGCCATGCCCTCGATGAGCAGATGCGGGTTGTAACGCAGGATGTCCCAATCCTTGCAGGTGCCCGGTTCGCCCTCGTCGGTATTGCAGACGATATACTTGTCGCCATCGTAGTTCTTGGGCATGAAGCTCCACTTCAGCCCGGTCGGAAAGCCCGCGCCGCCGCGCCCGCGCAACGCCGACAGCTTGACTTCGGCAATAATCGCATCGGGCGACATTTTTTCGGTAAGCACTTTGCGCAATGCCTGGTAACCGCCGACCTTTAGATAGTTTTCCAACGTCCAGGGCTGGTCGAAATCCATCGTGGTGAGAATGACCGGGCCTCTCATAATTTATTCCACCCTCTCATGCCAGTGTCTTTCATAATTGGTCCAGTTTCGCCAAAATTTGATCGATCTTGTCTTTGCTCAAACGGCCGCAAAGTTTTTTATTGTTCACGGTAAACAGCGGCGCATCCTTGCATGCCCCCATGCACTCGCCTTCGCGCAGCCCGTACCTGCCGTCTGCGGAAACTTCGCCGAAACCGATACCCAGTTTGGCTTGAAGATGTGCCACGGTGTCCCCCGCCCCGCCCAGCGTGCAGGACAGGTTGGTGCATACGGTGATGGTATGCTTGCCCATCGGCTTGAGGTTGTACATGTGATAGAAAGTCGCCACCTCGTACACCGCCATTTTCGGCATGCCGAGATAGACCGCGATATCCGCCATGTCATCGGCGGCTATCCAGCCCTTTTCGTCCTGCACGAAACGCAACGCGGCCATTACCGCTGACTGTTTCTGATCGGTCGGATACTTCTTCAACTCGCGGTTGATCTTCGCTTGTATTTGTTCGGATAACATTAGCGGTCTACCTCGCCAAAAACGATGTCCTGCGTACCGAGAATGGTCACCACGTCGGCAATCATGTGGCCGCGCACCATCTCATCCAGGCCGGCCATATGGGCGAAGCCGGGCGCGCGTATCTTCATGCGATAAGGCTTGTTCGCGCCGTCGGAAATCAGGTAAATGCCGAACTCGCCCTTGGGATGTTCCACCGCCGCATAGGCCTCGCCGGCCGGCACATGCATCCCTTCGGTGAACAACTTGAAGTGATGGATCAATTCTTCCATGTTCTGCTTCATCGCTTCGCGCCTGGGCGGCGCAAATTTGAAATTGTCGGTCATCACGGGGCCGGGGTTGTCGCGCAGCCACGCGATGCATTGCTTGATGATGCGGTTGGCCTGTCGCATCTCCTCGACGCGCACCAGATAGCGGTCATAGGAGTCGCCGGTCTTGCCGACCGGAATGTCGAAGTCGAGGCGGTCATAGACTTCATAGGGCTGCTTCTTGCGCAAATCCCATTCCACTCCGGAGCCGCGCAGCATCGGCCCGGTAAAACCCAGCGCCAACGCGCGCTCCGGCGTGACTACGCCGATGCCGACGGTGCGCTGTTTCCAGATACGGTTGTCGGTCAGCAGCGTTTCATATTCATCCACGTAGGTGGGGAAACGATTGGTGAAATCTTCCAGGAAATCGAGCAGCGAGCCTTGGCGGTTTTCGTTGAGTTTCTTTACCGCTGCGGCGTTGTGGATTTTCGATGGCTGGTATTGCGGCATGGTGTCCGGCAGATCGCGGTACACGCCGCCCGGACGGTAATAGGCCGCGTGCATGCGCGCGCCGGATACCGCCTCGTAGGCGTCGAACAAATCCTCGCGCTCGCGGAAGCAATACAGGAACACGGTCATCGCGCCGATATCCAGCCCGTGCGCGCCCAGCCATAACAGGTGGTTCAGGATGCGGGTAATCTCGTCGAACATCACGCGGATGTACTGCGCGCGCAACGGCACCTCGATGCCCGCCAGCTTCTCGACCGCCATCACATAAGCATGCTCGTTGCTAAGCATCGAAACATAATCGAGCCGATCCATGTAGGGCAGGGATTGCAAATAGGTCTTGTGCTCGGCCAGCTTCTCGGTGGCGCGGTGCAGCAACCCGATATGCGGGTCGGCACGCTCGATGACCTCGCCGTCCAGCTCCAGCACCAGGCGCAATACCCCGTGTGCGGAGGGATGCTGCGGCCCAAAATTCATGGTGTAGTTTTTTATCTCTGCCATAACTCCGCCTATCTCGACACCAGGTTCAACGTGCGTTCACCATGCATTTCAGTGAAGGCTAGCTTGTGCAAACAAGTTAAGCCCGCAGGGCGGCCGTAACTAAAATTCATGGTGTAGTTTTTTATCTCAGCCATTTATGCACCCTCAATTACGACCGTAGTTTTCTTCACGGATGATGCGCGGAGTCACTTCGCGCGGCTCGATCGACACCGGCTGATATACGACACGCTGCTGTTCCGGGTCGTAGCGCATTTCCACGTGGCCGGACAGCGGGAAATCCTTGCGGAACGGATTGCCGACAAAGCCATAGTCAGTCAGGATGCGGCGCAAGTCGGGATGTCCGGTAAATACGATGCCATACAGGTCGAAGGCCTCACGCTCGTACCAGTTGGCGCATGGCCAGATGCCCGCAACGGATTCCAGTACCGGGAAATCGTCATCTTCGGCAAAGATGCGCACCCGCAAGCGCACGTTATGCGCCACCGACAACAGGTGATAGACGACAGCGAACCGTTTACCTTCCCAAGCGCCATCGCCATAAGCGGAGTAATCCACACCGCACAGGTCGATCATTTGCTCGAAACCCGGCATCTGCTCAAAACCCGCCGTATCGCGCAGGCGCGTCAGCGTGTCCAGCATCCCGGCAGCCTTGACCACCACGGTCAGTTCGCCCAGCCTTTCCTCCATACCGGCCAGCTTGTCGCCAAGCAAATCCGTCAGACCGGTACGCAACGTGCTCAAATCAGCAGCCATAGTTCAACCCTGACGGGCATGGCACGAAATGCCGCCCTTGTTCATAAAATTTTTCATGCCCGCCTCCCTCTCTCCTACCTCTCTCCCGCAAGCGGGAGAGAGTGAAGTTGTCTCGCTACGCGAGTTTCGTATTACCGCGCAATGGTATTGGTTCGTTTGATTTTGTTCTGCAACTGGATGACGCCATACAGCAGCGCCTCGGCCGTCGGAGGGCAGCCCGGCACATACACGTCCACCGGTACGATGCGGTCGCAGCCGCGCACCACCGAATAGGAATAGTGGTAATAACCGCCGCCGTTGGCGCATGATCCCATCGAGATCACCCAGCGCGGTTCGGCCATCTGGTCATACACCCTGCGCAATGCCGGAGCCATCTTGTTGCATAGCGTGCCGGCCACCACCATCACGTCCGATTGGCGCGGACTGGGGCGAAATACCACGCCGAAACGATCCAGATCGTAACGAGCCGCGCCGGCGTGCATCATCTCCACGGCACAACAGGCCAGACCGAAAGTCATCGGCCACAGCGATCCGGTGCGGGTGTAATTGATGATGGTATCGAGCGTCGTGGTGACGACACCCTTTTCCAGAAGACCTTCTATTCCCATTCCAGTGCTCCTTTCATCCATTCGTAGATAAAGCCAACCACGAGGATGGCCAAAAAGATCATCATGGAAACAAAACCGAAGGTGCCGATTTCCTTAAGCACAATTGCCCAGGGGAAGAGAAAGGCGATTTCAAGATCGAACAGGATGAACAGGATGGCGACGAGATAATAGCGCACGTCGAATTTCATGCGCGCATCTTCAAAAGCCTCGAAGCCGCATTCATAGGGAGAGTTTTTTCTGCTATCGGGGCGATGGGGCGATACCAGCTTGCCCAGCACTACAGGAGCCACGCCCATCACGATGCCAATAAAGATGAACAGCAGCACCGGAAAATAATTTTCCAACATTGAGCTTCCTCCCTCGGTTTGTTGTGATTCGCTGGTTCGCCCAGAATCACTTTTTTATTGTGTTGTCTGCATCGGCAATTTTATGCCGGCTTATATTTATATTCTGGTGCGGATGGGGAGACTCGAACTCCCACGCTCTTGCGAGCACTAGCCCCTCAAGCTAGCGTGTCTACCAATTCCACCACAACCGCAATGTACTACAGGGAACCTCTAAAAATCTACATTTGCGAGCAACCGCTACACGGATTGCCTGCTTATCCAACCTCATCCCAACTGTTGCGTGGCGGAAAAAATTTCTTACTTATTTCCTGCTTACCTATCAAACATCTGCGGCGCGGCGAATTTTTTGCGCGCCTTGCATTTGGGTGAACTCTGAATTTCTAGAGTCCCCCTACAAAAAAATTTCGGGGAAAAATTATTTCGGAATCTCCCTGGACTTCGAGTCGTCGGCAGGGGCTGGCACAGCCACCTCAGTGGCGACCGGCTTCACTTTATCCATCACCCCCTGCTGCTGCGCGGGATGGGAATAAATATAAGTCAGCCCCAAACTGGTGACAAAAAACAGCGTCGCAGCGACTGCTGTGCTGCGGCTGAGAAAATTCGCGGATCCGCTGGAGCCGAACAGGCTGCCGGCTGAACCGGTGCCAAATGCCGCTCCCATATCGGCGCCCTTGCCATGCTGCATCAGCACCAACCCAACCAGCACCACAGCCGTCAACACATGCACTACCCAAACCAATGTTTCCACACACCACTCCTAAAGCACACTATATCAAAATACTATACGAAAATACTATACCAAAAACAAAATCAAGCCTGACCAGCGCGACAGATCGCCAAAAATTCATCCGCCATCAAGGAAGCCCCGCCGATCAACCCGCCATCGATATCCGGCATCGCAAACAGCTCTGCCGCGTTATTCGCCTTCACGCTACCGCCGTAGAGTATACACAACTCTGCTGCAACCTGACTATCATGAGATGCTACAAGCTGGCGGATAAACGCATGCATCGCCTGCGCCTGCGCCGCAGTGGCGGTTTTTCCGGTGCCGATCGCCCATACCGGCTCATACGCCACCACCGCATTATGCAACGCCTGCGCCCCCCCCAACTGTATCAGCGCATCCAACTGCCCGGCAACTACGCTCTCGGCAATACCGCTTTCGCGCTGCTCCAGCGTCTCGCCTATGCACAGGATAGGCGTAATCCCCGCTTGCTGCGCGGCCAGAAATTTCTCGGCGACCAGACGGCTGCTTTCATTATAGTAAGCACGCCGCTCCGAGTGCCCGACGATTACATAACTACAACCGAAATCGCGCAACATCGCGGCGGATACCTCGCCGGTATAGGCGCCCTTGTCCACCTGATGCACATTCTGCGCGCCCCACTTTACTGGGCTGCCAGACAGTTTCTGCTGCGCCTGGGATAAATAAGGAAATGGCACGCAAACCGCGCAATCGACATCCCGGATTTGTTTCATCCCGCTATGCACGGCATCCAGCAACTCGGCATTTTGAACCAACGAGCCGTACATTTTCCAATTTCCGGCGACCAATTTGCGACGCATTGTAATTAACCCGCCATGCATAAAAGTGCGCAATCCTACCCGTGAACGAAAGAACGGTCAATGAAACGAACCTCGCATAATTTGAGTGCCATTGAAATTGGATCGGCGAGCATGACTGCATGGCAGAATACCGGAGATTAAAATGCCCGGCGGCGCAATTATGCGTTTGCGGCATGCGGCAAAATGCCACAGAATGAAAATGTTTTTTAAGCGCATAATCAGCCAAATTCAGAAAGTCAAAATGGAGTTTTACCCGCTCGCGGGAATGGGCTCCACTCGCTTGCCGGGTCACGCCTGCAGCATTTTTTTGCTTTGGCCTTGAATCGGCAGGGATCGACAACAGCCTCAGGAAGTTATTCATGAAAAAACAAAATCTACGATCAAAGCAGCCACATACGGGATCCTCTCCCGCCCGAAACAGCCTGCCGCGCAATATATTTACCGTAACGGGGATATTGGTTGTCATCATTGCGCTGTTTAATTTCAATCTCCTCAATAACTCATATACGGAGATAAAAACTGTTCAAAACGAAATAGCCGGACTGGAATATTCCCATCAAATCGCCCTGACAATAGAACATTTGCAACTGCATCGCGGCTTGACTGCCGGTTATCTGAGCGGAAACCCATTTCTCAAGGAAACGATCATTGCCGAAGAGGCGCAGATCGAGGCGCAGATCAAAACTGTCGACGCATTGCCAGCCAAAGCGGGCTTCATGCTGAATTCCGCCGATAATAATAATTGGACTCTGATCAAAACCGAATGGCAAATGTTGCAGGTGCGATCCGCAGGCCTCTCCGTGAAGGAGAGTTTTGATTTACATAGCGCCCTGATCGACAAGGCTATCGATCTGTTAGGCGAGATTTCCGATCATTCCGGGTTGACTACCGATCAGGATATCAGCATCAATCATCTGGGCAACCTGACCACTTTTGCGATTCCCGATCTAATCGAACACTTGGGCCGGCTACGGGCCGGCGTGATGGCTGTCATGCCCCATGAAAAAATTGCCAATGAGGATAAAGCCAACCTGAATAATTTGAAGGCGCATATAACCAAAGCACTGGAACATATTCAGCATAACTTGGCCGCTGTGACGACTTCGAGCCCGGAGCTCGGCGCCATGATTGGCAAGTTTTCACCGGAGTTGGGGCAAAATATCAACGACGTATTCGGGCTGACCGATGAGATCGCCTCTCCACTCCACCCTGAAGTCAAAGCAGACCAGCTTTTTTCAAAATTTTCAGTACCTGTAAAAAATGGCTACGCTCTTCTCAACGTCACCCATGATCTTGTAAAAACTGGCCTGGATTCCAGATTGGAACGGCAATACAAATGGTTTTACTTGAACCTGTCCTTTTCCATCGCGGGCATCGTTCTTCTGGTTTACCTTGCGCGCTGGGCGAGCAAGTCCATCGCCAACGGGATCCGGCGTCTGGAACTGGGCTCAAAAAAATTAAGGCTGGTAAACAACAAGTTGAGCATGACTATCGACGATCTGCAAAAGGCCGGGGAGCAATTGCAATTGTCCGCCCAGGTGTTTGAAAGTAGCAGGGATGCGATCACCATCACCGATGCGCGGGGCACGATTATCACCGTCAACGAGGCTTTCACTACGATAACCGGCTACCCGGCGGCCGAGGTCGTCGGCAGGAATCCCAGAATTCTGCAATCGGGGCGGCATGATGGGGAATTTTACCGGGTCATGTGGGCGTCCATCCAGGAAAACGGGTACTGGCAAGGCGAGATATGGAACAAGCGCAAAAACGGGGAGATTTATCCCGAGTGGCTGAAAATAACCGCAGTAAAGAACCCGTCGCAAGACACAACTAATTACATAGCCGTCTTCAGCGATATCAGCAGCGATATCAGCGCGGCAGAACGTATCCAGCGCCTTGCATACTACGACACGCTGACCGACCTTCCCAATCGCGCCTTGCTGTCGGACCGGCTTGATCTGGCGATAGCGCATGCAAAACGCTCCGGCTACAAGTGCGCGGTTCTGTTTCTGGACATGGACCGCTTCAAGAACATCAACGATGCGCTCGGCCATTCGATCGGCGATCAGCTGCTGAAATCCGTGGCAACGCGCCTAAAAGAATGCGTGCGCGAAGTGGATACCGTGGCGCGAATGGGCGGCGATGAATTTGTCGTCGTTTTGGATGGCATGGCGGAATCCGACGACATCCTGACGGTGGCGCAGAAAATATTCCATTCCCTGAGCCAGCCCTATGAAGTCGAGGGACACAATATCCGCGCCACGCCAAGCATAGGCATCAGCGTTTACCCCGAAGACGGCGCCGACCGCGAATCGCTGATCATGAATGCAGACTCCGCGATGTACCACACCAAGGAAAACGGCCGGAACGATTTCAAATTTTTTGTCTCGGACATGAAGGCGAAGGTGGCGGAAAAACTGTTTATCGAGTCGGATCTGCGCAAGGCTCTGGAACACGGCCAATTTGTGCTGCATTACCAGCCGCAGGTGGACATAAGAACCGGCCACATCATCGGCGCCGAGGCGCTCGTCAGATGGAATCACCCGATGGCAGGACTGGTCTCTCCTGCAAAATTTATCCCCATCGCGGAAGAAAGCGGCTTGATTGTGCCCTTGGGAGAATGGGTTCTGAACGAGGCATGCCGGCAAAACCTGGCATGGCAGAAGACCGGGCTTCCACCTATCTCAATTGCGGTCAACCTGTCCGCTGCCCAGTTCCGTCAACAGAACCTGTGCCAGTTAATCAGCAAAGTGCTCAGCGATACCGGGCTTGATCCGCACTACCTTGAGCTGGAGTTGACCGAAGGACTGGTGATGAGCAACACCGATTCCGCAATTGAAACGCTCAATTGCTTCAAGGAGATGGGAGTGCATATATCCATTGACGATTTTGGCACCGGATATTCCAGCCTGAGTTACTTAAAGCTTTTCCCGATCGATTACCTGAAAATCGACCAGTCATTTGTGCGGGACATCACGACCAATCCGGACGATGCGGCCATCACCACCGCCATCATCAATATGGCGCAAGGACTCAATCTCAAAACCATCGCCGAAGGCGTGGAAACAGCTGACCAACTGGCGTTCCTCAGCCTGCATTCATGCGATGTGGTACAGGGATATTATTTCAGCAAGCCGGTTCCGGCAACGGAGTTTGCCGATATTCTGCGGATGAGTTATTTGTCCAAGAGCGTTGCCTGGCGGGGCAAACTTGGCGTTCTTGATTTGGCCCATTGACCTGCCCCAGATAAATTACAGAGCTAAATTACAGGGCGCGATTCAACCTGGGAAAAGCGGCTCAGCCACGGATAGCCACAGACAAACACGGATTACCAATCAGTGGTAATCCGTGTTTATCCGTGGCTGATCGCCGGTTTTAAGTTCAATGCGCTTTACCTGCGCAATCCTGGCTCAGACCTTGAAGCGGGCGACCGAGTCCTTGAGCTCACCGGACAGTCTGTCGAGCTGGATCGCCGTGTCGCTGCTCGATGCAGCTGCGGCGCTGTTCTCTTCGGCCATCTGGGCGATTTTCTCGACGTTTGCCGCAACCTGCTGGATGGCGACATCCTGCTCGCGCACCGCATCGGCAATGCTC
>JAUYGW010000323.1 GCA_030690245.1 Gallionella sp.
TCATGGGAGGCATGCACGATTTCGACATCGGCGCTGTAGCCGATCAGCAGGTTTTCCTCTTTGGGAGGTTCGACGAATTCCACCTCCACCTCGACGGTGCGCGCCTGCTTCTCCAGCTCCAGCACATAGGGCGCGATGCGCTTGACCTTGCCGGCAAACGACTTGCCCTTGATCGCATCCAGCACGATGCGGCTTGCCTGCCCCACCTTGATATTGGCCGCGTCCACCTCATCGATCGGCGCGCTGACGAACATGCAGCTATCGTCGATCAGGTCGATCGCGGGCGGGGTCGGGATGCCGGGCGGCGAAGGCGTCGCATATTCGCCCAACTCGCCGCTGATGTCGGCCACGACGCCGTCGAACGGCGCGCGCAGCACCATGCGCCGCAAGCCGGCCTGCGCCACATTGATGCGCGAATGGCTTTGTCCGATCTCACTGCGCGCCGCCGCGCAGGAGGCCTGCTTGGCCTTCGCATTGGCCTCGGCGCGCTCCATCCCTTCCGGCGAAATGAAGCCGCGCTCGCGCAACTGCCGTGCTCGCACCGCTTCCTTGCTGCTCTGTTCGGCAACGGCGCACACTTCCTCGACGCGTGTGACGGCAGTGTTGAGTTGCTGCTCGGCCAGGCGCGCCTGCGCCTGCAAGTCGTCGTTCCACAACTCAAGCAATACCTGGCCGGCCTTGACCCGCTCGCCCTTCTTCACCAGCAATTGCGCGATCTGCCCGCCCACCGGCGGCGCCAGTTTGGCGCGGCGGCAGGCCTTGATCGTACCCGCGCGGGTATTGCTCACCGTCGCCTCCACTATCCCGCGCTCGGCTTTGGTCAACTGCACGCGAACCGGCTCGGGGCGCGTGAAATACCAAGCCGACGCCGCCAGCAACAGCAGCAGCACAAGATAAGGGAGATATTTCAGGAGGCGGTTTTGTTCACGTTGCCGAGACAATGTCATGCGAATTCCCCAAATACTGGGTCAGCCATGCTGACAAGATAATCAAGGCATGTTCTCTACCCTGACTTGAAGATGGTGCTGGAGAGAGGAATCGAAAACAGCCTCGCAGACCTCACCCATTATTGAACTACGTTCTTACATTTGCCTTTATACCCCCGTTGATACCCCGTGATGATGTTCGCTAGGGCTGGGTCTGTCGGCATTATAACAACTTGTGCTGTTTTCTATGCGGCGTGGCGCAACTCATAATCCGCTATCAGCACATCCCCCGGTTGTAATGCACCGCCACGATTTCGACTTTACTCATTCGCTGTCATCTGCCGGATAATTTCGCCGCTGGTGCATACAGTGGAAAATAGTGCAATCACCGGTACGGCTGTGACGTACAAAAATCAGCGTAAAAGGCACGCGTTGTCCGACCGGTAGTTCGCGTGTGCCAGCGACAACGCCAAGTCGGCCAGACACAGCAATAGGCGATGCAATCAGAGAGTGTGCCGATTCTTCAATGACCTTGCGCATCCGCTTGGCTGCGACGGGGTTGCGCCCGGCATACCAGGCGAGAGACTCTGCCAGTTCGGCGATTGCTTCGGGGTGCCAATCAAGCCGCTTGTTTTTCGTTCCGGGCATGATGTTCGATCAAATTGTCGAGCTGCTGCATGGCATCTTCGTGCGAAACACGCTCAACGCTTTGCATACGCACCTTCACTGCCTTGATCGCATATTCGGTTGCATCAAAACCATCGCGCAACACATGTTTTAGAATGTCTTTAGGTGTGCGCCCCGCCTCATGGGCGAGCTTTTCCAAACGACGGGTGTCAGCTTGGGATAGGGTCAAAGTATCCATGATGTCCTCCATAACGGCGGCAAGTATAGCGCAGCGACACTATTTTTTGCGTTGGGCTAGATTCCCCTAGATAAACAGGTGTACTTCTTTGAACAACAAAAAACCCACATACGTTTATTTATGTGGGTTTTGTGGGCTTTCCTGGACTACCTGAAACTTATATATGGTGCTGGAGAGAGGAATCGAACCTCCGACCTACGCGTTACGAGTGCGTTGCTCTACCAACTGAGCTACTCCAGCATTAAACGGGGGCGATTATAGAGGACGCGCTACAACAAGGGAACCTCAAAGGCATTCACTATTGCAGCGCCTTTAATTATTGCAACGCCCGGGGCAGCGGAAACACGACGTTCTCACGGATGCCTTGCAATTCGGTAACGCTGTCCGCGCCCATCTCGCGCAGGCGCGCGACGACACCCCGCACCAGCAGTTCGGGGGCGGATGCGCCCGCGCTGATGCCGACGCGCGTTTTGCCGGCAAACCACTCCGGCTGCAAGCCGTCGGCATCATCCACCAGATAGGCCGGTACGCCGACCTTCGCCGCAACTTCGCGCAACCGGTTGGAATTCGAGCTGTTCGGCGACCCTACCACGACTACCACGTCGCATTGCCTGACCAGCAGCTTGACCGCATCCTGGCGGTTTTGCGTGGCATAGCAGATGTCGTCTTTCCTGGGGCCGGTGATGTCGGGGAAACGCGCCTTGAGTGCGGCGACGATGCCGCTGGCATCGTCCACCGACAGCGTGGTTTGCGTGACGAACGCGAGGTTGCTTTCGTCATTCACCTTGAGGCCGGCAACCTGTTCGGGCGATTCGACCAGATACATGCCGCCCTCGCTCTGCCCCATCGTGCCTTCCACTTCGGGATGCCCGGCATGGCCGATCATGATGATTTCCTTGCCCTG
>JAUYGW010000348.1 GCA_030690245.1 Gallionella sp.
GCATGCACCGCTTTCGATTGCGTTTCTAACCGCACTTATTACACATATTGTCGCCATATTTTTTTACTGGTAAATACTGATGATTCGTTGCCTGTTTGTCCAGATTTCGCGCAACCCAAGCGGCCAGCCCATCCGCAGGGAACTACTGGCCACTGGCGACACGATTCGAATCGGGCGCGCCGCCGGATGCAAAATTCTCCTTCTCGATCATAGAGTCAATTTTCACCATGCAATCATTCGCCACTCGGATGAAGGAAAGTTATTCATTGACGCCGAGGAAGGCGCGGAAATTACGATTAACGGCTCGCCCGAGCAGAGCGCTGAATTGTCACCGGGAACCCATGTTCTTGTCGGCCCTTATGAACTTATAGCCGAAACGCCCAGCGATGATTATGACCTGGTGCTTTCGGTAGAGTTGGTTCATCCGTTACCGGACGACCATGAGCATATTTCAATAAAGCATGCGCCTGTCACTTTGGCGGGGGCCGGATTATCCAAACGTAAGCCCGCGCTTTGGCTAGTTGGTGTAATTGCGCTTGTTTTCCTAATTCTTCCCATGATCCCGGCATCAAGCCCGACGCTTCCTAAATGGGTAACCGGCCTGCAAGCATCGATCAAAAAATCCTGGCAATTAGGCGATATGTCCCGCGGACACCAACTGATCAGCGCAAAATGCGACGCATGCCACCTGAAGCCATTCGAAGCCGTGCCTGATAAAGCATGTGTAAATTGCCACAAAACGGTGGCGAGGCATATTGAAAACAAGACGCTGCACGCAAATGTATTTAAAGATATGCGATGCGGGGAATGCCATCATGAGCACAGAGGCGAAATAAGGGAGGGAACCTTGGACGCGCGGTGTGTGGCATGCCATGCAAAAATCAAGAAAAAGAACGACAAAACCAAGCTGGCGAATATTCGCGATTTCAGCAAAGATCACCCCGCATTCAGCCTGACCTTTAAGACAGGGCACAAAGACAGCGATGCGGTTCGCATTTCACAGACTGACAAAGCCAAACTCGTCGAAAAATCGGGGCTTAAATTTTCACACAAGGTTCATCTCGACAAGGAAGGGGTTTCCAGCCCTGAGGGCGACACGGTATTGGAATGCCGTGATTGCCACCAACCAGATGCGGCCGGCGTTCGTTTCAGGCCGATTTCCCTGGAAAAAAATTGCCAGCAATCCGGATGCCATGCGCTGCATTTCAAGCCACCCGTATTAAAACGTCAAATACCTCACGGCTCAGAGCAGAAATTGATGCTCACCCTGCGCGAGTATTACGCAACAGCAGCAATCGGCAAATTGGCTGCGGGCGAAAAGCTTCAGTGCGGGGCTGGTTTAGGGGCAGGCAAAAATCAACTTGGGCACGCGTTAGATTGTGCCAATTACAATGCCCGTATAAATGCGGAGATTCTGTTTAAGCCAAACAGCGGTTGCGGGGAGTGCCATGAAATTACGCATGTGGCCGATGACAAGGAGGTTCCATGGAAAGTCACGCCTGTAACCATAACCAGCCATTGGTTGCGCAACTCGCACTTTACCCATGCCAAACATAGCACCGCCAAATGTACGGAGTGCCATGACAAAACATTGTCCGAGAAAAGCTCGGATGTAGCGATTCCAGCGATTGAAAAATGCCGCGAATGCCATGTGGGCAATAAACAGGTAAAAAACAGGCTCAATAGCGGCTGTGACAATTGCCACAGCTTCCACAATGAAAACGCGCATCCATCATTAGTTGCTGCAAGGTAACCGGTTGTTTGGCAATGGTTGCCCCAAGTAAAACTCTCACCTGTTCAAACCGAAATGGCTCATCGTTAGAGCAATTTGTCTATCATCCAATTACAGCATGTCTTTGTGGGAGCGGCTTCAGCCGCGACAGAGCATACGTCGAATGGGTGGGGTAATCGCGGCTGAAGCCGCTCCCACATCAGAATAGTCAAAAAGAAAACGCTGGGCAAAAAAAGAGCAAGGCCCTAAAGCCTTGCTCTTTTATTTTGCCCTTCCTTACTGCGAAGGGCGATTAAAGCCTGTTGCTATTATTTCAGCTTGCCGGTGCGGAAGAGATCAGGCTGCTCATCACCCTCGGCGATCATGATCGCTGCATTACCCTTGGCAAAACGGGAAAGCGCATGGTCAACGAAGATGTACTTGGCCGGAACGCGCGCCTTGAATTCAACCATCGTCGCGCCGCCAGGTGGAACCACGGTAGTTTGCACGTTCAGCAATGGAGCGCCAGTGGTGCCTTCGTTCCAAACCTTGTCGTAGACTGTGCCGATCGCGTGGAAAGCCGAGGTCAGGTTAGGACCGCCAACGCCGAAGAACACGCGGACATTGTCGCCCACTTTGACTTTCATCGGATTGTTGGCCAGGGCCATACGCGATCCGTTGATCACCACGTCGGTCGGATGTTCGGCCAGCATGCTAGGTACGTCAAATGCCCGGTGGCCGGTTTTAGCGCCGTCGGTATAGATTTCGCCCTGCATCATGTAGAACTCCTTGTCAACCTTAGGCAGGCCGCCAGCGGGTTCGATCAGGATCAAGCCATACATGCCGCTCGAAATATGCTGCGGAATGATGGGGGTAGCGCAGTGGTAGACATACAGGCCAGGGTTTTGCGCCTTGAAGACGAATGACTTCGTTTCGCCAGGTGCAACAACGGTTGCTGCCGCGCCGCCGCCTTGACCCCATACTGCATGCAGGTCAACGTTGTGCGTTACCGTGCTGTCTTTCCTGTTGGCCAATGTGACTTCAATCGTGTCACCCACGCGGGCGCGCAACATCGGGCCAGGTACTTTGGAGTTGTATGTCCAGTAAGTAAATGTGGTTTTCTTGGCAGGGTCAAGAATCCCCTCCAGCTCCACCGCTTCCAGATGCATTTTAAGTGTTTTTGCACCACGCTTGCCTACCGGCGTGCCAACGGCGGTCGGGTCCTGCCAAATATCCACTGCGCCGGCTACCGATACAGGAGCAGTAGCAACTACGTCTGCGGCCCAAGATGCTGACGAACCCAGTGTCAACAGACCCAGTGACAATGCACCGATGATTCCTTTTACTTTCATGATAATTCCTCTCCCATTACATTGATTATAAAAAAACAACCACATACTACGACACACACTACAACATCGCGTGCCGTACCATAAGTCAGCAGACATGCCACCAACCGACAGACAGCACAAACACTACTAAAACAAGCCCGACTTCAAAAACATGCTCCCGAACATTTATTATCAGCTGCGGCATTTCGTCACGCTGCGGCATTTTGTCGCATCATGCCTAAAGTGAATACTACCGTCAAGAGGTCATAAAAATTTATTTTTAAGCTGTCAACATCAATTCGTTCTTAAGCGTTAATTATGCATGCGGACAGCATTGGCAGATAAAACAATGCAGGTAAAACAATCAAGGGGATTTTCAAAGCCTACCTGCTCATGCTAGGATGCCAATGCCCTGAAACGGGGAGTGGTTTTATAAAACTATTTTTGGAGAGATTGTTATGAAAGCATCTTGGGTAGGTATCGCAGCAGCCACAACGGCACTGATGTTTGCCGGCCATGCAGGCGCTGCCGATGTGGAAGCGGGCAAATTAGCGTTTAGCAAGTCTGTTTGCAAGGGTTGCCATGCCGTGGATTACGAAGGGTATGGACCAGCTTTGCAAGATATTGGCTCGAAATACGCTGGCGTTGCCACTGCGAAAGAAGATTTGACTAAAAAGATCAATAATGGCACCAAAGGTACATGGGGTGATGCAGAAATGCCTCCGCAAAAAGGTGCTGTAAGCGATGAAAACATGAGCGCCATCGTGGATTTCATATTGTCCTTCAAGTAATCACGGCAAAAACCGTTTCTTGGGCGGTTTTGTCTCGAAAAAGCCAGCTTTTATGCTGGCTTTTTTATGCTGGCTTGCAAGTTCGCTTAAAATTCAAGCTCAGGAAACAAACCATGCGCAGCGTAATCAAATTGCGCGAGACATATTTCAAGCTTCAAGGAGAAAAGCATCATGAGAATTACACTGCTGACCGTTCTTATGCTCGTTTTCGGTTACTCCTTCGCGGAAACCCAGAACGAGCCTTTACAATGTTTGAAAGAACTGAAAAAGGATGTCCGATTTTCATCAATTGCAAGACAGGTGGCGCTTGATGGACAGGATGTGACAAGCCCTCAAATGCTGGATGACAGGACAAGCGCTGACGAGCCGCAGAAACAGGCCATAGCCGACTGGATTGATGCCAGGTCGCTATGTGTCAATAGCAAGCCGATCAAGCGCTCAGTCGATCTGCACATCCTCTTTTTGAGCATCGTGCCGGAGCTGTACAACGGACAGGCGACCTTTGGCGAATTCAACAAGAAATGGCACGCACTGTTCAAGGAGGTCACAGAAGCGCCCATAACCGCTCCCGACCCGAACGCTCACCAGCATCATCATTAACAACCCGGCAGTTGTCAGGGCCTTGGGCTCAATTGGTTCAGGCTCTTGGCAGCTAGCGCAGGTTTTAGCAGTTTTTTGATGTCGGGCATCAAAAATTCACTACCCTTTGCGCGCGTGAAAAGGAGCGGCCAAACTGTCCAACCGTACCGAATTATCCCAATTTCTCAGTACGGTAGAACGCCGCGCATATAAGCAGGCGCTGTATGCCGTGCGTAATGAGCACACCGCGTTAGATATTGTGCAGGATGCGATGATTAAACTCGCCGAAAAATATGGGGGCAAGCCAGCTGCAGAATTGCCGCTGCTATTCCAGCGTATTCTGCAAAACACCATCCGTGATCATTACCGCAGACAAAAGGTCAGAAATGCCTGGACAACCTTATTCTCGTCATTTGCTCCAAAAAATGAAGAGGCTGAATATGATCCGCTCGACAACCTGAAAGATGACGAAAACCGGAGCGCCCCCGCTGCGCCCGATGAGTCGCTGCAACAAAGCCAGGTTATCGCGCTGATTGAACAGGCGCTTGGCAAGCTTCCGGCGCGTCAACGTGAGGCTTTCCTGCTGCGTTACTGGGAAGGCCTGGACACGGCAGAAACTGCCACGGCGATGGGATGCACCGAAGGAAGCGTAAAAACCCACTGTTCGCGCGCTGCGCATGCGCTTGCCGTGTCTCTCAAAGAGAAAGGGCTTGAGCTGCCATGAACATAAATACCAATTCGCCGAATGAAAATTCGCGGCACATCGCTCCTGAGCGTATCGCTCAATTGCTTACGCGTGCCGCACAGCAACTTGATGACGATACCGTCACCGCACTGCGCCGGGCGCGCAACGTTGCGCTGGAGAAGCAATCGCTGAGCAGTCCTGTTTTTGCGTTAAGCGCAGCGCACAACATCCGCTGGCTGATGCCGCATTCCGCCCATCAATGGATGGTTGCGATCATCCTGTTCGTAGCGATACTTTTCGGAGGAGTAAGCTATTGGCAGCACGAGAACGACATGAGTCATCTGGATGCTGCCATCCTGACCGACGATTTGCCATTGGAAGTTTTTGTTGATTAATTTTTTAATTTATTCCGATCAATGCGAAATTTAGCAATCCTTGCCTTTTTATTGCTGGGCTTAGCCAGCGCACCTGCGGGCGCTGCAACAGCATCCTGGCACTCGCTCACTCCTGCGCAACAGGAAGCCCTTGCCCCCTTGTCGCAGCAGTGGGATAACCTGCCGGAACAACAGCAACACCGCCTGCTCAAGACGGCCAAACGCTACCCGAATCTTGCTCCCGAACAAAAAAGCCGCTTCCGTGACCGTTTAGAGACGTGGAGCAAGCTCACCCCGGAACAACGTGACGCCGCCCGTGAAAAATATCGCGCCTTCAGAAAAGTGCCGGCAGAACACCGTGAGCAGGTAAAACGGATGGTCAGACAGAGTCAAGAAGAAAAGGTGCGGCAATCCGCCAGCGGAGTTCCTGCTGCGCCGCCATCCCTCCAACCGTGATTGGCCAAGCGTGATCGGCTGGATGTCTGAGAAAGCCAGCGCAAAAAATAGGTCTTGGCGGCTTTTGATACTCTGTCAGCGCCGCTCGGTCCACCAGAGCATCAGCATCCCCAGCGACAAAAACAAAGCCGTTATCGCCGTCGCGCTGACAAACGGCTGCCAGTCGTTGAGCGCACCCAGGTTGGCGAACAGCCGACCGACGAAGTGAAATACCAGGCCGAGCACGATACCCAGGAATATCATCGCACCGACCCCTCCCGCACGCCGATGATAAGACGCAAACGGCAGCGCCAGCAGCATCATCACCATTAACGCAAACGGATAAACCAGCTTGTTCCACATCGCAATTTCATAGCGCGTGCTTTTCTGGCGGTTATCCTTCAGGTGGCTGGTGTATTGATACAGATCGTAGGCAGACATTTGTTCCGGCACCACCAGCA
>JAUYGW010000350.1 GCA_030690245.1 Gallionella sp.
GGGCGCGGGCCAGGGCGGCGACCTCGTCCTGGGCCAGGGACAGGTCCTCGCGCCACAGCTCCGCATGGCTGGGAAAGCCCAGCCACATGGCGCGGTGCGGTGACCATTCGGCGGGAACGAGGGGCGTGCTCATGGGTCGGGGGAAGTGGCCCTGACGGGGGGTTGCGTCAAGTGCGGCGGAAACGAGAAAGGGCGGCCCGATCGCTCAGGCCGCCCTTCCCGGGTTCTTGGAGACTACCGTGCGATCAGAAGTTCGCGCGGAAGGTCACCTGCAGGGTCCGCGGGGCGCCGACCGAATGGAACGGCGCGGAGCCGGCCCGGTTCGTCACGCCCGGGCCGGGCAGGACGTCGACGGTCTTGGCGGTGTTCCGCGAGCTGATGTTGCCGAGATATTCCTCGTCGAACAGGTTGATGACGTTGACCTGAATGTAGGAGCCGTCCTCACCCAGGAAGGGCAGATCGTAGCGGGCTCCGAACTTGTACAGGTCGTAGGCCGGGGTGGCCTGGTCATTCACGTCGGTCGAGAAGCGGTCGCCGACGTGCTTGCCCTCGAAGGACAGGCTCAGGTTTTCCGTGGCTTCCCAGCGGACGTAGAAGCCGGCCGTCCATTCCGGGGTCTCGACCAGCGTCTTGCCGGCTGTCGGCAGGAAGGTGGTGGCCGAAAGCGGGATGTCGTCCTGCAGTTCGCTGTTGGTGTAGGAGGTGAAGCCGTAGATCGACCAGTTCTCCGTCGGTTCGAAGCCGACCTGCGCATCGACGCCCCACAGATCCACGCCGCCGACGTTGCGGTCGACGAAGATGCCCAGGTCTTCGTCGAAGGACGAGACGATGTAGTTCTCGAACGCGGTCGTCCAGATCGCCGCCTGACCGGTGATCATCGAGCTCTGGTAGCGGTAGCCGAGATCGAAGGTCTTGGTCGTTTCCGGCTCGGCGCCCGGCAGGGCGATGGCCCCGCTGGCCAGCCGCAACGGCGTGTAGAGGTTGTCGGTCCGCGGCGCCGAGAGGCCTTCGGCGTAGCTGGCGTAGACGAACTGGTTCTCGGCGAAGTTCCAGCTGACGCCGAGGTTCGGCAGAATGTCGTCGTACTCCTTGGTCATGGCGTACGGCGGGATGTATTGGGTCCCCGAGGCCCCGAACGTCACGTTGCCGTTGGCCAGAGGCGCGTTGGGCGTCTGGGTGGTGCAGAGCACCGAGCTGCTGCCGTTCCTCGAATAGCAGTACTGGTTCAGCTCGCGCTTGAAGAACGGCGCCCGCACGCCGATGCTGA
>JAUYGW010000351.1 GCA_030690245.1 Gallionella sp.
CGAAGATCTCGCGGATGCCGCCCAGCACGCCCAGCACCGCCGTCAGTCCCAGCCCCATCGCGATGCCGTCCAGCGCGGAGGCGAACACGCCGTTTTTGGACGCGAACGATTCGGCGCGCGCCAATATGATGCAATTGGTGACGATCAGCGGAATGAAGATGCCCAGCACCAGATACAGCGAATACAGATAGGCGTTCATCAGGAATTGCACGATGGTCACCAGCACGGCGATCAGCAGGATATACACCGGGATGCGCGTTTCATTGGGGATCGCGTCGCGCATCGCGGCCACCCCGCTGCCCGACAGGGTCATCACCAGCGTGGTGGCGAGACCCAGGCTGAGCGCGTTCACCACCGAATTGCTGATCGCCAGCAGCGGGCACAGGCCGAGCAGTTGCGCGATGCCGGGGTTCTGTTTCCACAGGCCGTTATAGAAAATATCTTTTATTCCCTGATAGGTCATTTCATTTCTCCTTCGCGGGCGGCAGGGGCGTGCTGCTCCCCAGTATCTGCGAACAATTCATCGCGGTGAAGCGCGTGATACTGCAAGGCCTTGTGTACCGCCTTCACGATCGCGCGCGGTGTGATCGTGGCGCCGGCCATGTAGTCGAATGAACCGCCGTCCTTTTTGACTTTCCATTCGCCGCTCTTGCGGTTTTCCAGCGAAGCGCCGTTGAAGCCGGTGATCCAGTTGTTCTTGGCGATCTCGATGTAATCGCCCAGTCCCGGCGTCTCCCTGTGCGACACCACGCGCACGCCGCCGATGCGGCCGTCGCTGTGGATCGCGATGATCAGGTTGATCCTGCCGCTGTAGCCGTCCGGCGCGACGGCCTGCAGCACCGCGATGGACGGCTGGTTGTTCAGGCGGCCGCGATAGACGAGGCTCGCCCCCCTGCCGCCCAGCAATTTATCTTCCGTCAGTTGCGCGGTGTCTTTCATGATGTCGTTGTCGTAAGTCGCGGGCGGCGCGATTTGCGCGATCAGTTTCAGCTTCTCGTTCTCTACACTGCGCGCAATGGTTTCGTGCGTCAGGTCGTAGGTCAGGGCCAGCAAAGCCGTGCCGGCCAGCGCGAAGAACAGCAGGTTCAGCGCGGTGTAGGCGGAAGCCTTGGCCGTGGTCCTCATGGTCTCTTGTCCTTCTTGCCGAACACGGCAGGTTGCGTGTACAGCACGATCAGCGGCACGCAGATATTCATCAGCAGCGTCGCGAATGCCATGCCGTCCGGGAAGCTGCCGAACGCGCGGATCAGGTAGGTCAGCAGCCCCGCCCCTGCGGCAAAGATCAGCTTGCCTTTGTTCGTGGTGGGGCCGGTCACCGGATCGGTGAGGATGAAGAACGCGCCCAGCATCGCCGCGCCGGAAAACCAGTGGAACAGCGGCGCGGCATAGTGGGTCGGATCGGCCAGGTGGAAGATGCCGGCGGCGGCGAACAGCGTGCCGAGAAAGGCGACCGGGATATGCCAGGTGATGATGCGCGCGGCCAGCAGGTAGAGGCCGCCGAGCAAAAATCCCAGCGACACCATTTCGCTGCCTTGCCCGGCCAGACGGCCATAGATGGGCATCTCGAGAATCTGCCTGACCGGTTCGTCGAGGTGCAAACGGGTCTTCAGGGTATCCAGCGGCGTGGCCATCGTGACGGCATCGAGTGTCACATTGGGCGGCAGTGCGCCGGCAAACATGTACTTCAGTTGGTCGAGGAAACCGAACTCGACCGGCCCCAGGCCGTGCGGCGTAAGCCAGTGCGTCATCTGCGCCGGGAACGAGATGATCAGCACCGCATAGCCGATCATCGCCGGGTTGAACGGGTTGTTGCCCAGCCCGCCGTACAGGTGCTTGGCGATGGCGATCGCGAAGGCCGTGCCGACCACGACCAGCCACCACGGCGCGAGCGGCGGAATGGACAACGCCAGCAGCCAGCCGGTGAGCAACGCGCTGTTGTCGCCGAGGAAGTGCCTCACCGGGCGGTTGCGCAACCTGAGCATCAGCGCCTCGGTGCCGAGCGCGGTGAGGCTGGCCAGCGCGATCGACACCAGGATCGCCGGGCCGAAATGCCAGACATACAGCGCGATGCCCGGAAGCAGCGCGAGCAGCACCCTGAGCATGATCGCGGAGACGGTATCCGGTTTGCTGATGAAAGGGGAAAAAAGTGCGCTCATGTTATTCGTCCAAGTAAATCTCGCGAAGCGAGACATTACCCCTCTCTCCCGCAGGTGGGGGAGAGTTGGGAGAGGGGGAAACGATCATGGCGAGATTCATCATCAGGAGTGGCTCTCGCCATGATCGTCAGGAGGTTCGTCAGCCGATTTCGCCAGTTCGTGAATATGCGCGCGGCGCGCCTCGATCTCGGCGATTTCCGCCTGTTGCTGCGCGGTGAGGTGGTCGGTGTTCTTCGGCTGGCTGGCGGCGGCCTGTTCCCTGGCGCGGGCGATCGCCGCCTGGATTTTCTGCTGCATGGCGTCTGCCGGATTGGCGGATGCAGCCGGCACCTGCTTCGCCGCCTGTTCCCTCGCGGCCAATTTCTCGGCCTTTTCCTGTTTCTCGCGCTCGAAACGGTATTCGCGGAACTCGTGGCGTTCGCGTGCGTGGTCGGCGGCCTGCTGGTCATGCTCACGCGCACGGATCTCGCTCTTGGCGAACTGGAAATACTGCACCAGCGGGATATGGCTGGGGCAGACGTAGCTGCATGCGCCACATTCGATGCAGTCGAACAGGCTGAATTGCTGCGCCTTGTCGAACTCTTTCGACTGGGAGAACCAGAACAAGTCCATCGGCTGCAAATCCGCCGGGCATGCCTCGGCGCAGCGCATGCAGCGGATGCAGGGCAGGGCGGGCGGCGCGGGCGGGAACAATCTATCCGATGCGGCGATGATGCAGTTGCTCGCCTTGACCAGCGGAATGTCCGTCGAAGACAACGGTAATCCCATCATCGGGCCGCCCATGAGGTAGCGGTCGGTGTCCGGCAAGGCTTCGACCAGCGCGACCAGATCGCGAACCGGCGTGCCGAGCAGCACCTCGAAATTCTGCGCGCGGCGGACGTTGCCGGTGATCGTGACGATGCGCGACAGCACCGGCTCGCCGTGCGCGAGGGCGCGATACGCGCCGTAGCAGGTGGCGACGTTGAAGCATTGCACGCCGATGTCGGTGGGCAGTTTGCCGGACGGCACTTCCAGCCCGGTGAGCACGCGGATCAGCTGCTTCGCGCTGCCGCCCGGATAGATCGTCGGCACGGCGACCACATCAAATGAAAAGCCGCTTTCGGCGACCGCCTGCCGCATCGCGGCGATCGCCTGCGGCTTGTTGTCCTCGATGCCGATCAGCACTTCCCCGCCTTCCAGCATGAAGCGTAGCATCTCCGCACCCTGCACGATCTCTGCGGCGCGCTCGCGCATCAGCATGTCGTCGCAGGTGATATACGGCTCGCATTCCGCGCCGTTCAGGATCAGCGTATCGATTTTCCGGTTGCCGGGGCGCAGCTTGATATCGCTGGGGAACACCGCGCCGCCCAACCCCACCACGCCGGACATGCGCAACTGCCGGCGCAGTTCGGTGGGATCGCTGTTGCGGTAATCGGTTGCGGCATGGGGTATCCATTCCTCCCTGCCGTCCGGGATCAGCGTGGCGCACAAATCCGGCAGGCCGGAAGGGTGGGCGATGGGCTGCGCGGCGATGGCGGTGATGGTTCCCGACGTGGAGGCATGTACCGCGCTCGAAATAAAACCGTCCGGCATGCCGATCAGCTGGCCTTTCAGCACATGGTCGCCGACGCGCACCACCGGTTTGGCGGCCGCGCCAGCATGCTGGCGGAACGGGATGACCAGTTTCGACGGCAGCGGCGCGCGCGCAATGCCGCATTGCGTGGATTGCTCCTTGTTGCCGGGCGGATGGATGCCGCCGTGAAATTGATAGAGCGTTCTCATCAGGTTTGAGCCCTCATCCTGGGAGAAGCAATTAGCCACGGATTAACACGGATTGACACTGATAAAAGCCAGATACGCAAGAGTTCACGGCTCATACGGTTGTCCGTGGAAGTGAGGTTCAATACCCACTGAACATCCGTGTTCATCCGTGTTAATCCGTGGCTAAATATCACTCTTAGGCTCATTTCTTCACTGCCAGCGTGTAAACCGGATATTTCCATTTCCAGGTGGTGATCTTTTCCGTGATGGGCACCATGCTGATGCAGTCCACCGGGCAGGCCTGGAAGCACAAGGTGCAGCCGATGCACAGGTTCTCGTCGATGAAGGCGATCGACTTCGGCTTGAGCACCGTGCCGCCGCCGAACGGCTTGAACTCCACGCCGAGCAGATCGGCGAGCTTGTGGATGCCTTCCTCGCCGCCCGGCGGACATCGGTTGATGTCCGCCTCACCGGAGGCAATCGCTTCGGCGTAAGGCCGGCAACCGGGATAGCCGCATTGCCCGCACTGCGTCTGCGGCAGGATCGCGTCGATCTTGTCCACCAGCGGATTGCCTTCGACGCGGAATTTGACCGCCGAAAACCCCAGCACTGCGCCGAGCACGATCGCGATACCCGCCATCACCAGCAGCGCGCTCAGCATATGCCGATGCCCCTCTTACGTTGATCGGGGAGGAGTGAAGGTGGTTGGATAGCAGCTATTGATGCGCCACAAATTGAAATTTCATTCCGTTCGGACTGAGCTTGTCGAAGGCCATGAAGCCATTCATGTTTCGACAAGCTCAACACGAACGGTTTCATAGAATGTAGGTCGGGTTTCAACCCGACATGTCGGGCTAAAGCCCGACCTACGTGTAATGGATAATCTGGGTTAATCATTACTTGATCAGCCCCGAGAATCCCATAAATGCCAAACTCATCAGCCCCGCCGTGACCATCGCGATCGCCGACCCCTTGAAGATTCCCGGCACGTCCGCGCCTTCCATGCGTTCGCGCATCCCGGCGAACAGCACCATCACCAGCGTGAAGCCGAGCGCGCCGCCCATGCCGAAAAACACCGACTCCATGAAATTGTGTTGCGCCTGCACGTTGAGCAGCGGAATGCCGAGCACCGCGCAGTTGGTGGTGATCAGCGGCAGGTAGATGCCCAGCACCTGATGCAGCATCGGGCTGGTTTTCTGGATCACCATTTCGGTGAACTGCACGATGCCGGCGATCACCACGATGAACGACAGCGTGGTCAGGTAGGAAAGCTCCGGCCCGAGCAGGTATTCGTTGATGAGATAGCTGGCGCCCGAGGCTATGGTCAGCACGAAGGTGGTGGCCAGGCCCATGCCGAGCGAAGTCTCCAGTTTTCGGGAGACCCCCATGAACGGGCAGAGGCCGAGGATCTTGACCATCACGATGTTGTTCACAAACACCGCGCCGACCAGGATGAGCAGATATTCGGTCATTGATGCGCCTTTGAAGTCAGGCGTGGATTATCCCCCGATTCATATACCCCTTCAACCGCGCCGGCAGTAGATGAATAGGCTGTCCGGCATATTGACCATCCGGCAGGTGCGGGTTAGGGTGCTCCCAGTCGGGCAAGTGGCACCAGAACGCAAACGGACTCTGGATTTTGAATAGGGGATGAGAAATGCAAAAACATAATGCGAGGGTGACCCCTTTGACTCAGGCAGGCAGGATGCAAGAAAGAACGGACGGCTGGCGGGCTAAGCGGCGAGCAGGAGAGTTTACGGTTTGAGGAGAATGCAAAATAAGCATGGGCAAAATGATGGTGAGCGAAGCACGGCTGGTGAAAAGATTGGGGCTCCGTCCCCATGTAATTTGTCCCCATGTAATTTTGATTCAACTGAGGCTGAAGCAAATTACGAAATTCGGATTTCTATTGATGATGGGGGTGAGCATGAGTGCGTGTGCGGGGGTGTTTGGAATCGGTGGCAAAAGCTGGAAGGAAGAGGTGCTGCTGCATGATGGCAGCAAAATCGTCGTTGAGCGGTCAGTCGAGCGCGGCGGGCGGCACGAGATAGGGCAGGAACCACCGATCAAGGAGCAGAGCTTGAGCTTCATAATGCCGGATGCTAACAAAACGGTTACGTGGACGAGTGACTATAGTGACGATGTCGGACATTCAAATTTTGACTTGCTCGCTTTGCATGTCTTGAATGGTATGCCTTACATCGTTACGTTTCCCAATGGGCATTTGGCCTACACCAAATGGGGGAGCCCCAATCCGCCTTATGTCTTTTTCAAGTACGACGGCAAGATATGGCAACGTATTTCGCTGGAGGAGCTACCAGCCGAATTCAAAACGATCAATGTCGCACTCGACGTTCGAGGGCGAGAAGTCGAGGAATTGGATAGCTTAGGTTTTGTGTCTGCGGAGAAGGTCAGAGAGTTAAATGCTCATACGACCATTCCAGAATTCAAGACCATTGTCCGTACTCCTCTGGATGCCTGGGCTGCACGCCCGGAGCACAGAGGACCAAAAGCCCCGCATCCCATTGCTTCGCCAACCAGTAGTAACTCAGAACTGATACGTACTGAAGATGGATGGCCATCACCAGACATGGTTGAGTTGAAAAGAAACTACTGGGGACGGAGCCCAACTACTGGGGACGGAGCCCAATTGATTTTATCGCGCGTCAACAATCCGAAAGAAATCAAAGGGGTCTACCATCGCATTTCATTTTGAACAACCATGCCACGTCAAATTAAAGGGGGTCACCCTTTAGCCTGGATTTCCAAAAAAGACAGGGCCTAAAACTCCTCTTGTACCAGTGTTTTTGACTCGGCGAAGATCCAGGAAACGGCAAAACCCGCAGTAAAGTTTTGTTTGCGTTTAATCAGCGGGCTGTCCTCGAAAATGGCGCCGTGCAGGGTATCCCATTTTACGAACCCACCTACCCAATAGCGGGGGAAGCGTTTGCTGAGGGCGGAAATAAATTGGCTGCCGGCGTAACCGCCGCGCGCGGTATAAGTGGGACGTGTCGCGGCCGCATACGCTGGATTAACACCATAAAAGTATTGGTGATAGCGCTGATCCGCAAAAATTGGCCCCGCCGACAGGCCGAGGTTCCAGCCGGCGTTTCCGCCTATGTCGCGCACGTCCATATTTAACTTTGGTTGGAACATATAACCCAAATACCTGGCGTTTATGTCGATGACCGGGCGCACCGGAAGCCGCAGATCAAGGTGTATTTTTTCCGGTTCGGAATGCAGCAGAAAGAGGTTCAGGGAGGGGCCGACTTCGAGGGTGGGATCCAGATCGGGCATGCCCTGACGTGCCCGGTTGCTGGAACTTTTTACGGGCACGGAGCCATTCAGGCTTACATCCAGTTCAGCCTTGTCGCTTTTGAAAAAAAGACCGCGCACTTTTTCCCGGTCAATTTTCAGAAACTCGCCGCGATAAACAACGTACGGTATAGGCAGCACGTATGCTTGCCTTTCATCCGAGCCGCGATAGTCGGGAAAATCGATGATCGCCACGCCCGCGCCGGCTTCCCATAAGGGGACATCGCGCGCATGGCAGGAAAGCGGAATCAGGCCCAGTGCAAGAAAAAGTATTGCAGAACATCCAATTGGTTTTTTCATTTTTAGGCCTCGCACGGGATTTGCGATTGATTTTAGCAAGCTAAAGGATCAGTTTCGCATTTCTTTTCGAGCGGCCATGCCACGTCGCCCACGCATTAACACGCTGATGCCCCTCAGCACGTTTTGCAGCGCGGAATCAGCGGTTCAGCGAAATGATGTGTGCTGCTGTTGGCGTGAGGCCCCTTTGAACCTGCATGAACGGGCAGAAGCCGAGGATCTTGACCATCACGATGTTGTTCGCGAACACCGCACCGGCAGTAGATAAATAGGCCATTCGGCATATTGACCATCCGGCAGGTGCGGGTTAGGGTGTGATGCCTTGCAGCCTCAAAAAAGCAAGATTGGCATTTTTCACCAAAGAGGGGGTGTCTGGCGGGCATTAACGGTACTTGAGGAAGGCTAAGCAGCAAGTCAGGCGCTCTGCGAGTGTGCTGCTTTTATACCTTTAGGAACACATAGGGGGATGACATGAGCAAGTGGCCAGTTAATCAAGACTCTTTACGCGCCGCCGCCGAGGAAAAACTCGCCCGCGCACACGCGCCGAAACAGAAGCCGCCCGCTGTCGAGAAACTCCTGCACGAACTTCGGGTGCATCAGATCCAGCTGGAGATGCAGAACGAGACTTTGCGGCAGTCCCAGATTGAACTGGAGATATCTCGCGACCGCTATGTGGATTTCTACGATTTCTCCCCTGTCGGTTATCTCACCCTCAGCAGGGAGGGCATGATCGCCGAAATCAATCTTACCGGAGCCGCGCTGCTCATGGTGGAACGCGACAAGCTACCGTACCACTGCTTCGCCTCTTATGTTGCCATCGAGGATCGTGATAGCTGGCATCGCCATTTTCTGTCCGTGCTAAAAGACGACAACAGACGATCCTGTGAGCTGGCGCTTCAGCACGGTAGCGAGCCACGTTTTTACGCGCATCTGGATTGCCTGCGTCTGAAAAAAGAGGGTCAGGAATCAGCGGTACGCATCGTGCTGACCGACATCACCGAACGCAAGCTGTCCGATGAAGCGGTGCGCTCCCAGGAAGAATTTTTTCGCACGATTGCAGAGAATGCCGAGGATTTTATTGCGGTGATAGATCTGGAAGGCCGGAGGCTCTACAACAGCCCCTCATATGCCAAACTTTTTGGCAGTACTGAAGCCATAAAGGGCGGAGACTCCTTTGCCGAGATACACCCGGATGATTCGGAGCGTGTCAAACAAGCGTTTAGGGATACCGTTCGATCTGGCCGCAGTCACTGGCTGAATTATCGTTTTGTACTGGCGGACGGCAGTACCCATTACATGGAATCCTGCGGTTCACTGATCAGAAACAGCCAGGGACAGGCGTTGCGTGTCGTTGTTGTGTCCCGCGATATTACCGAGCGCCTCAAAGAAGATGAAGAGATCCGCAGTCTGGCTTTTTACGACACATTGACACAACTTTCCAACCGCCGCCTGCTAAATGACCGCCTGGATCATGC
>JAUYGW010000352.1 GCA_030690245.1 Gallionella sp.
GCGCCAGACCCTGGCGCGCTGGGTGATCGGCGCCGGCCAGCTGCTGCAACCGCTGCACAACCTGATGCGCGATACCCTGTTTGACGGCCCGTTCATGCATATGGATGAAACCGTGGTGCAGGTGCTCAAGGAGAAGGGCCGGCAGCCGACGTCCAATAGTTACATGTGGGTGCAAACCGGCGGCCCACCCGGCAAGCCGGTGGTCATCTATGACTATGATCCGAGCCGTAGCGCAGAGGTGCCGTTGCGCCTGTTGCAGGGCTACCAAGGCTATCTGATGACCGATGGCTATGACGGCTACAACAAGCTGGCACAAACCGATGGGATTGAGCGTCTGGTGTGCTGGGCGCATGTCAGGCGGCGCTTTGTCGAGGCTGCTCGCGTGCAGCCCAAGGGCAAGAAGGGCCGCGCCGATGAGGCGGTCGCCCTGATCGGCAAACTGTACGGCATAGAGCGTGAGCACAAAGCGTCCACCATTGATGCGCGCTTCCTGGCACGCCAACAGCTCAGCCTGCCGGCGCTGGCTGAGCTGCATGCGTGGCTGGAAAAGACACTGCCTGCCGTCACACCCAAAAGCGCGCTCGGCACGGCATTGTCTTATATGCGCGACTACTGGAGCATGTTGACGCGCTACACGGAACGCGGCGATCTGCCGATCGACAACAACCGCTGCGAGAATGCGATTCGCCCGTTTGTGATCGGGCGCAAAGCATGGCTGTTTAGTGACACGCCTGCCGGAGCCAACGCCAGCGCGATTATTTACTCGCTGTTGCAGACGGCCAAGGCCAATGGCCAGGAGCCCTATACCTGGTTGCGCCGCGTCCTGCGTGACCTGCCCGCAGCCAAGACTCTGGAAGAATTTGAATCGTTGTTGCCGTGGAATTTGCATGCGCTGGATTTAACCAGCGAAATGGTGGGCTGAATAGGGTGGGGTTGGTGGAGCGCTTACGAACTTTATGGCTAATCAGGTAGAAACATGTGTTGCTTACGGATTGCCCGAGCCCGTGTATGAAGCCACCCAAGGCGGCATGGCAGTCACAG
>JAUYGW010000243.1 GCA_030690245.1 Gallionella sp.
GGCAAAGCCGCAGGCAGGCTGGCGATCACCGCGTCCGTGTCCAGAGTTTCCACCGGTTCGCCGTGATTGTAACCGTAGGGCACACAGAACACCGGGCAGCCGGCGGCGCGTGCCGCGAGGGCATCGTTCAGCGAATCGCCGATCAGCAGCAGTTGTTCGATCGGCACGCCGAAAAATTTTGCCGCATACAGCAGCGGCAGCGGATGGGGCTTTTTTTCCGGCAGCGTGTCGCCGGATACGACGATCTCGAAATACTTTGCAAGACCGGAGCCTTCCAGCAGCGGTTTGGTGAAGCGCGCCGCCTTGTTGGTGATGCAGCCCATGGGAAAGCCCGCCGCACGCAGGGCTTCCAGGCCATCGATCACGCCGCCGTATGGCTTGCTGCCCAGCAGCAGTTCGGTGTAATGTTTGTCGAAAATCGGCAGGGCGTGCTCATACAGCGCGGCATCCGGCGTGGCGTGCATCTCGCCGGTCAGCGCGCGCTTCACCAGCCAGCCGATACCGTTGCCGATGTAGCTGGCCAGCAATTCCTGCGATACCGGCGGGTAACCCATTTCACGCAGCATGCAGTTGGCCGCCCCGGCAAGTTCCGGTACGGTATGCAACAGTGTGCCATCGAGGTCAATGACGATGGCTTGCACGCTTACCGGCGTGGAAAATCTTTTGACAGGCGCAGCTTGTTGCATGGCGGTCCCTTTAGTGGGCAGCTGTTTTTTCGGCTGCGCCCTGGTTAGATTTGACTGGGGTGGCAGGCTTTTCACTCACGGCAGCAGCAGCCTTTTTGGCGGCGGGTTTGCTCTCGGTTGTAGCCGCAGGCGCCACTCTTTGCGGGGCTTGGGGGGCGGACTTACCCATGCTGGGGTCGATGGCATTTGCATGTACGTCTTTATCTGCTTCCTTCCAACCATACAATACGGAAGTCGGGCTATAAGTTTCGTTTTCCTTCATGCAATCTTCAGGCGTCTTCAGCGAAATGCGACAGGCATAACCGATCGCTTCGGCGTCGAGAGTCTTCTGCTGGTCGGCTCCCGTAATCCGATCGCAACCAACCAGCGCAAGAGCGGCTATCAGCAGCATGGATGGTCTGGCGAATTGACGGGGGCGCATGATATTTACACCTTGGCAAGCTCGGCGCGCAGCGCGGCGAGCACGCTGTCATAGCGGTGCGGGTCGCTGTCCTTGCGTGCTCCAAAAATGGCGGAACCGGCCACAAAAGTATCCACGCCTGCCGCAGCCACTTCGCGGATGTTCGCGGGCCCCACGCCGCCGTCGATCTCCAGGCGGCAGTTGTAACCGCCTGCGTCGATCATCTTGCGTACCTGGCGCGCCTTGTCCAGTACATGCGGAATGAACTTCTGCCCGCCGAAGCCGGGGTTCACCGACATCAGCAGTACCATGTCCAGTTTCGGCAAGGTGTATTCCAGAATTTCCAGCGGGGTGGCCGGGTTGAACACCAGTCCGGCCTTGCAGCCGCTTTCCTTGATCAGGCCGATGGTGCGGTCGATATGCTCGGATGCTTCCGGGTGAAAGGTGATGTAAGTCGCGCCGGCCTTGGCGAAATCGGGAATGATGCGATCCACCGGCTTGACCATCAGGTGCACGTCGATCGGGGCGGTCACGCCATGTTTGCGCAGGGCTTCGCACACCAGCGGGCCGATAGTCAGGTTCGGCACGTAATGGTTGTCCATCACGTCGAAGTGCACGATGTCTGCGCCGGAAGCGAGAACGTTATCAACCTCCTCGCCCAGTCTGGCAAAGTTCGCGGAAAGAATGCTCGGGGCGATTTGATACATGGTGTGACCCTTCAATAATTAAATTCAATCGTAATGCGCATATTCTAACCGAATACTTTATGAGGTGGCGGGTGGCGGTGCTCAGCATACTATCGAACTCCTCGTTCAAATGAAGCGGAGCCTGCATCAGGGCATAGTCACTGGCTTGGAGTGGTGGAGGTGAGCGGAATCGAACCGCTGGCCTTCTGATTGCGAACCAGACGCTCTCCCAACTGAGCTACACCCCCACGGCGACCAAATGCTAAACAGAAATCTGCCGTTTGGGAAGCGGCAATCCGGTTAGCCGGTAGAAGTTGCCCAGATCGGCCAGGTCGTCGAACACCGCAGCAGCGCCCGAGAAATTCTGGTTGCGCGTGTAGCGGTTGAGGATAACAAAAGTCTTGATGCCTGCCGCAAGGCTGGAGTGCAGGCCGTTTTCGGAATCTTCCAGCGCGATGCAGTCGGCGGCGGGCAGGCCCATTTTTTCCAGCACCCAGAAGTAAATATCCGGCGCGGGTTTCTTGTGCGGCACGATGTCGCCGCAGCCGATCACCTCAAACCAGCTCTCGCCGTCCGCGCACAGACCTTGCTGCAACAGCGTGGCGACATTTTCCGGCGAGGTGGTGGTGGCGATGGCGAGACGGATGCCGCCGTTGCGCGCATCGGTTATGAGTTGTTTGATGCCGGGGCGCAACGGGATACGGCCTTCGCGCAGCATGGCGGTGTAATGCGCGGTCTTCACCCTGTGCAGATGTTTGACGAATTCCTCAAAATCTCCGGGCTGGGTAAAACCGGTCAAAAAACTTTCGATGTAGTATTTGATGCGCTCCTTGCCGCCGGTCACCTTGAGCAACTGGTCGTACAGCGCGGCATCCCAGTTCCAGTCGAGCCCGCATTCCGTAAAGGCCTTGTTGAATGACTGGCGGTGGCCGTCTTCGGTATCGGCGAGCGTACCGTCCACGTCGAATATGATGGCTTTGATCGTCATGGCTAAGCGAATATGATCGGTGAGTAAAGAGGCAATATTAGCCACGGATTAACACGGATAGTCACGGATAAGGCGGGGCTTAATCTGTGTTTCATCCGTGTCAATCCGTGGCCAAATACTAGTTTGGTTTGTTAGCGGCCCATGCCCGGCAACATGCCCTTCATACCGCGCATCATCTTTGCCATGCCGCCGCCCTTGCCGAACATTTTCATCATTTTCTGCGTTTGCTCGAACTGGTTGAGCAGCTGGTTGACATGCATCACCTGCACGCCCGCCCCGACGGCGATGCGCCGTTTGCGCGAGGCCTTGATGAGTTCAGGTTTGCTGCGCTCCAGCGGTGTCATCGAGTTGATGATGCCCTCGATGCGGCTGATATGTTTGTCATCCATGTTGGCGCCGGCCGCTGCCTGGCTGAGTTGCGCGGGCAGTTTGTCCATTAGCGCCGACATGCCGCCCATCTTGCGCATCTGCACGATCTGCATCTTGAAATCGTTGAGGTCGAAGCCTTGCCCGCTTTTGACTTTCTTGGCAAGTTTCTCGGCTTCGGCGTGATCGACGCCGCGCTGCGCTTCTTCGAGCAGCGACAGCACGTCGCCCATGCCGAGCACGCGCGAGGCCATGCGTTCGGGATGGAAGGCTTCGAGGCCGTTGAGCTTTTCGCTCACGCCGACAAATTTGATCGGCTTGCCGGTGATCTGGCGCACCGACAAGGCCGCGCCGCCGCGCGCATCGCCGTCCAGTTTGGTGAGAATGATGCCAGTCAGCGGCAGCGCATCGCCGAACGCCTTGGCGGTGTTGACCGCGTCCTGCCCGGTCATCGCATCGACCACGAACAGCGTCTCGATCGGCTTGAGTGCGGCGTGCAATTGCTGGATCTCCGCCATCATCGCGGCATCGATAGCCAATCGTCCGGCGGTATCGACGATCAGCACGTCGTGGTAATGCCGCTTGGCAAAGTCCAGTGCGGCCAGCGCGATGTCCTGCGGTTTCTGGCTGATGTCCGAGGCGAAGAAATCGATCTCCAGTTGTTGCGCCAGCATGCGCAATTGCTCGATCGCGGCCGGTCGGTACACGTCGCAACTGACCAGCAGCACTTTTTTCTTGTGCTGGTCGCGCAGCAGCTTGGCGAGCTTGCCGCTGGTGGTGGTTTTACCCGCGCCCTGCAAGCCGGCCATCAGGATTACGGCGGGCGGTACGGCGGCGAGGTTGAGCGCATCGTTGTGCTCGCCCATCAGTTTGGTGAGCTCGCGGTGTACCACGCCGATCAGCGCCTGCCCCGGATTCAGGTTGCCGATGACCTCCTGCCCGAGTGCGGCCTGTTTGACCTGGGCGATGAATTCCTTGACGACCGGCAGCGCGACGTCGGCTTCGAGCAGGGCCATGCGCACTTCGCGCAGGGTATCCTGGATGTTGCTTTCGGTGAGGCGCGCTTGCCCGCGCAACGTTTTGATTACGCCGGAAAGGCGGCTGGTAAGGTTATCTAACATAGGGGAACCTCTAGAAATTCGTTTTGCGGGATGAAGCGCAAGGAGCCGCGCAGTGAACGACGAGGCATATCAGGTTGATAGATGAGGAGTGAGCGAGCACGTGACGCAGCGATTCGCCCGGAAAATGGATTTATAGAGGTTTCCATAGGTGTTCCTGTTGGTAGGCATTCAGACAGATGGTGTAGAATCCGCAGAGTCTAAAACATCCTGGCGAAAAATGTCCAACGTTCTCCTTTCTCTGATCGCTTCCGCCGCCTATGGCGTGCTGGCCGCCTATTTCTGGCGGGCGCAGGGGCGCGGCGAGGAAAATGTCGTGAGCCGCGGGGCAACGGGGCATCTGGTGCTGATCCCACTGGTCTTGCACGGCTACCTGCTCACCCAGGATGTGTTCGCCGATGGCGGGTTCAACCTGAGCATGACCAATGCGCTGTCGCTGATCATCTGGCTGACGCTGCTGGTGTATTCGGTGGCGCGTTTTTTCTATCCGATCGGCGGCTTGCAGGCGCTGGTGTTGCCCCTGGCTGCGGTGACCGTGCTGTTGCCGGAACTTTTTCCATCGGCGCATCAACTGGAAAATACCGGTTTGTTCGCCTTTAAGGCGCACATTGCCGCCGCGATGCTGGCCTATAGCCTGTTTACCATCGCCATGCTGCACGCGGTGCTGATCTCGCAGGTGGAGAAACGCCTGCATCACGCGACCTTGCCGCGCGTCCTGAAAAGCCTGCCGCCGCTGCTGACCATGGAAACCCTGTTGTTCCGCATGATAGCCATCGGTTTCGTGCTGCTGACGCTGACGCTGGCATCCGGCGTGGTATTTTCCGAAGAGATATTCGGCAAGGCGTGGCAGTTCAACCACAAAGCGCTGTTTGGCTTTATTTCATGGGGTGTATTCGCCGTGCTGCTGTGGGGGCATTATTTCTATGGCTGGCGCGGGCGGACTGCGGTGCGCTGGACAGTGAGCGGTTTTGTGTTTTTGCTGCTGGCTTATCTGGGCACCAAGTTTGTTCTGGAAGTGCTGCTACACAGATAAAATCCAGATTTGCGAGCATCTGCTTTGCAGATTGCCTGCTTGGCCCACTTCATCCCAACTGTGGCGTTGCGTAAAAAATTTCTTGCTTGCATATCAAGCATATGCGGCGCGGCGGAATTTTTTACGCGCCTTGCATTTGGGCGAACTCTGAATTTTCAGATGTTATTTAAGGCGTTGATTTTCTATGGGTTGCATGAAGTACCTTAAATGTCGTAGAATTCGCGCCCTTTTGCCGGGCTAATAAACTTACAGGCTCTAACAACTTAAACAGGTTTTATATATATGGTCATCATTCGTCTTTCCCGTGGCGGTTCCAAGAATCGTCCGTTTTACAACGTAGTCGTTGCCGATTCGCGCAATCGCCGCGATGGCCGCTTTATTGAGCGCATCGGTTTCTACAATTCGGTCGCAACCGAAAACCAGGAAGCACTGCGCCTGGACTTGGCGCGCGTAGCTCATTGGCAGAGCAAGGGTGCGCAGTTGAGCGACACCGTTGCCAAGCTGGTCAAGCGCGCCGGAGCTGCGGCGGCTTGATTTAAATAGTGCCACTGCACAAGCCTGACGAAGCAAGCTCCATGGCGATCATGGGGCGCGTGGCATCTGCGCACGGCCTTCGCGGCTGGGTCAAGATCCAGCCGTTCACCGAGTATGTCGATAGCCTGCTGGCTTATCGGACATGGTGGATAGGCCATGAGCATGGCCCGTGGCGCGAGGTGGAAGTCAAGCAATGCGAGGCCCATCACAAAACGCTGGCCGCGCTATTGCCGGATTGCACCGACCGTACCGCAGCCGAAAAGCTGAAAGGTCTGTTGATCGCCGTGCCGCGCAGCAGCTTGCCGAAGCAGGATAAAGACGAATACTACTGGTCTGACTTGATCGGGCTCGCGGTGGTGAACGAAGCAGGCGTGCCGTTGGGAACGGTGGCAAACTTGCTGGAAACCGGCGCGAATCAGGTGTTGAGCGTGACGGGTGAGAGCGGCGAAATTTTGATCCCGTTTGTGGCTTCGGCTATCAAGCAGGTGGATGTGAAGAACAAGATCATCCGGGTGGATTGGGCCTTGGATTATTAATGTGGATTACTAAGCGATGATCTTCGACGTCATCACGCTGTTTCCGCAGATGTTCGATGCGCTGACGCAATACGGCATCACGCGGCGCGCGGAAGAACAGGGAAGTTATGTTTTAAAGACGTGGAATCCGCGCGATTTCACCGTTGACAACTACCGCACCATCGACGACCGCCCTTACGGCGGCGGCCCCGGGATGGTGATGCTGGGCGAACCGCTGGCCGCCGCGATCAACGCAGCCAGGCAGCGGCAGGCAGCCAGCGGCGTGAAAAAAAGCCGTGTGGTGTATATGTCGCCGCAAGGCAGGTTGCTGACCCATGCGGTGGTAAAAGAATTTGTGGCGCAGCCGGATGAAGGTTTGATCCTGCTGGCGGGGCGTTACGAAGGCATCGATGAACGCCTGCTGCGCCAGCATGTGGATGATGAGATTTCCATCGGCGATTATGTGTTGTCCGGTGGCGAGTTGGCGGCGATGGTGTTGATGGATAGTCTGGTGCGGCAGCTGCCCGGTGTGTTGGGTGATGCCGAATCGGCCGAGCAGGATTCGTTCGTGCAGGGCTTGTTGGATTGCCCGCACTACACCCGCCCGGAAATGTTTGATGGTGAAGCCGTGCCCCCGGTGTTGTTGTCCGGCAATCATGCCGATATACAGCGCTGGCGGCTTCAGCAGTCGTTGGGCAGGACGTGGTTGCGCAGGCCGGATTTGTTGGCCAGGCGTGATTTGACAAAAGAGGAGTCTCGGCTTCTGGCAGAATTTCAGGATGCCGCTAGAAACCCAAAATCCTAAGCGAGACAAGGCGCGAAAGAAATTTTAGTGCGCAGCATATGATTTATATGTAAGCGATAAAATTTCTTGAGCAATGCAGTGTCGCGACGGAGTTTGGGTTTATAGCGGTGTCCTGCAGAAGGAACAAGATCCGATAACTAAAGGAGTAGCAAAGTGAATTTGATCGAAACATTGGAACAAGAAGAAATCGCCCGTCTGGGTAAAGCAATTCCCTTATTTTCGCCCGGCGACACGGTGGTGGTCAGCGTGAACGTGGTTGAAGGAGAGCGCAAGCGCCTTCAGGCTTTCGAGGGTGTCGTGATCGCCAAGCGCAATCGCGGCCTGAATTCAGCGTTCATCGTGCGCAAGATTTCTGCCGGTGAAGGCGTGGAACGCACCTTCCAGACTTACTCGCCGATCATCGCCAGCATTGAAGTGAAGCGTCGCGGCTCGGTTCGCCGCGCCAAGCTGTACTACCTGCGCGACCGTTCCGGCAAGTCGGCACGTATCAAGGAAAAACTCGCAATCCGCGGTTAAACGCCGGCAGGTTTTTCGGTGTGACAAGAAACGGGAGCGCGAGCTCCCGTTTTTGTTTGTGGGCTATCATTGCAGCATGGACTATCAGGCAAAATTAAAAGTACCGTTCGGCGTGCTCGGCATCCGCTGCTCTGAGGATGCGCTGACAGGCATCGATTTTCTGCCGGCCAGCGAAAAGCCGCAGCGCGCGGCCGGCGCCTTTGCCGAATCCGTGTGCGCACAGTTGCTGCGTTATCTGGAAAACCCCGACGCGCAATTTTTCGTGCCGCTCGAACTGAACGGTACCCCGCACCAGCAAAAAGTCTGGCAAGCCATGCTGGCCATTCCGCGCGGGCAGACGCGCAGCTACGGCGAGCTGGCCGCAGAGTTAAAATCCTGCGCACAGGCCGTCGGCCAGGCCTGCGGCGCAAACCCGATCCCCGTCATCATTCCCTGCCACCGCGTGGTGGGCAAGGCCGGCCTAGGCGGCTTTGCCCGCCACACGAGCGGCGACCCTCTGGATATCAAACGCTGGTTGTTGGCGCATGAACAACGCTGAGTTACTCGACGAATTCTGCGACAACCTGTGGCTGGAGGATGGCCTGTCGCGCAACACGCTGGACAGCTACCGGCGCGACCTGGCCAAGTTCGCCGCGTGGCTGGAGCAGCAGCGCAGTGCATCCATCCTGCAAACCACTCATGCCGACATACAGGGCTATCTCGGCTATTTGTATACCCAAAAAGCCAGACCCAGCAGCACCGGGCGCAACATCTCCAGCCTCAAGCGGCTGTTCCGCTATCTGCTCAGGCAGGGCAAGATCGCCACTGATCCCACGCTGCAAATCGACACGCCCAAGCTGCCGCGCAACTTGCCGAAAAGCCTCACCGAGCAGGATGTCGAACAACTGCTCGACGCACCGGATACCCAGACCCCGCTGGGCTTGCGCGACCGCACCATGTTCGAGGTGCTGTACGCCACCGGCCTGCGCGTGTCCGAGCTGGTGACGCTGCGCATCACGCAGGTGAGCATGGATATGGGCGTGGTGCGCGTGATGGGCAAGGGCAGCAAGGAGCGCCTCGTGCCGCTCGGCGAAGAAGCGCTGGACTGGCTGCGCCGCTATCTCGCGGATGGGCGCGGCGTACTGCTCGGCAGGCAGATAACCGATGCGCTGTTCGTCACCGCGCGCGGCGAAGGCATGACGCGCCAGATGTTCTGGTATCTGATCAAGAAGCACGCAACAACGGCTGGTTTGAACAAATCGCTATCGCCGCACACGCTGCGCCACGCCTTCGCCACGCACTTACTCAACCACGGCGCGGATCTGCGTGTGGTGCAGATGTTATTGGGTCATGCGGATATTTCCACGACACAGATATATACCCATGTGGCGCGTGAGCGTCTCAAACAACTGCATAAGCAGCATCACCCGAGAGGGTGAGTATCGTCAGCTCGTTAAGCCGCTTGCGTGTTGGAAACAAGTCGCGCCCTAAGGGAGCGTGAAATTGCCAAAATACCATTTATAAAAAAGTGGGGTATCCAGCTAAATGCGGTAAATATTTTCATGCGTTTAACTTGTTGATAAAAAAGTAAAGTTCATGGTTTTTTTGTTGCGTTGAAAGTGGTACGTGTTTAGCGCGTATTGTAACTTATTGTAATTTAAGGAAAATTTACTCTCCCCCTCAAAATCACAGCATTTAGCTGGATACCCCACTTATAAAAAGTGGCGCGACTCAGGGAGTTGCTGTAGGAGCGGCTTTAGCCGCGAATTCAAAGGCATCGCGGCTAAAACCGCTCCTACGGTAAGGCACTTCAAACGGGTACATTTGTAATTTCTGTTTCCCTAACGATGTGCAAAAAACATTTCGCAAGATAGCTCCACGCGCTTTACTCCGAACCCCGAACCCCTCCCGTCCTCCCCTTGCCAGGGGGAGGAGTCTAGGCTCTCCCCCTGACAAGGGGGAGCTGGAGGGGGTTTGGGTTTGGGTTGTTTCGCGTTACTAAACTATCTGGGATATTTTCACATCAATTTGAATCGCACCCCTTTGAAGGCCAACTTGGAGCGATGTCAGTGCAGATTCTCATCATAGCAAATTGTCGATAAAGCGCCTCATGGAAATTTCAAGCGCCGCAAAATTCGGGTTGTACATCAAGCGCCGCAAAGTGCCGGCTTTCAGGTTGGCCTCGGTTATTTCTCCCAGCAAAATTCCCTCGTGCCCGCTGTTGCAGGCGTCATATTTTTCCAGGTCGTCTGGATAGTAATGAACGGCATTGGAATACTCTCCCGCTGCCCCGTAATAGGCATCATCAGGCGGCAACACGATAGCCGTATGCGCGGAACTTAATATGTTCTGCTCGGGCAGCACGCTATTCACCAGCTCCAGTTTTTCTGCCGGAATGCCGTGCGGAGCCTTCTCCGTATCGGTGGCGTAAAGCACCAGTCTGCTGGAGGGGTGGCGCGCCTGCGCCATAAATTTCAGGGTAGCTGGCGTGCTGGCGGTAATATCGTCCTGGCTGGCAGCTACAAACACCGGGATGTTTACTTCATGTCCCTGCAACAACAAATTCAATTCCCTCGTTAGGGCGTACATCTGGGCAGCGGCATTTTTGGGAAGCGACTCATACTTGTAAAGGCTGTTATCCGGCATGATGCTTACCCACTTCGCTGACGGTATCAGCCAGCTATACAGCCTGTGCAGATTTGCCCAGGCAGCACGTCGCGTGATCTCGAACGCGGGAGAAAACAGAAATAGACCTCGCACCCGGCTATCGCGCAGGCTCTGGCAAACGCTCAGCGCGCCACCTGCGGAGAACCCGGCCAGATAAACCTCGTCGGCTTCTTCTGCCAGCCTGTCGGTGCCATAAGCCGTGGCCTTATCCCATTCCCGCCAGGTGGCATCGAGCAGATCGCCGGGCTGTGTGCCATGCCCCGGCAACAACACGGCCAACACACGAAAACCATTCTCGCGAAAAAACCCGGCCAGATAGCGCATGAAATAGGGGGAATCGGTCAGGCCATGCGTGAGCAGCACGCCGCGCCGATAAGGCTTGCTCTTGCCTCTGCACGCATCGCCTTCGGGGCGCAACTCGAACGGCGCGTTCCCGGCGACCGCCTTTTCTTGGTCGGCGGTTCCGAGCCGGGCATGTGCGCGCCGCAACATCGCGATCGTGCGCCGCACGTATTCATCAAACGCCAACCCCTCTCCCAGAAAGCGGGAGTTTTCACCGGATGGGCGATGCCTCGCTTCCAGTCGTACTGCGCCGTCGTTATTACCGCTCACCGTTACCTCGCCATTTATCCGCCGGCCATTCTACCCGCTGCAAGCGATGCCACGCAGCCTCTCATCGAGGATTGCACCGCATGTCATAATGCCGCCAGCTTTGATTCCCAGCGCCATCATGTCCTGGTTCATCACCAACTTTATCGCCACCTTCCTGCTGCCGCCGCTGAGCCTGTTGCTCATATTGGCGCTGGGTCTATTCCTGCTTTACCGCCGTCGCAAATTCGCCAAGCCGCTGCTGCTCATCGCGTTCAGCTTGCTGTGGCTCGCCGCTACGCCTTATTTTGCCGAAGGCGCACTGCACTTGCTGGAGGCGCGCACCGCCGCGCTGGGAAGCCCGCATCCAGCCGCCGATGCGATCGTGATCCTCGGCAACGGCAGCTATTCCCATGCGCCGGAATATGCCGGTCAGGACACTGTCAACGAGCAAACCCTGCTGCGCCTGCGCTACGGCGCAAAGCTCCAGCGCGCGACCGGCAAACCGCTGCTGGCGTCCGGCGGCAGGCCGCAGGGCCATGAACTCGCGGAGGCGCAACAAATGCGCGTGGCGCTGGAACAGGATTTCCAGGTTCCGGTGCGCTGGATTGAAGACGCTGCGGATAACACCCTGGAAAATGCGCGCTACACATTCCGCACCCTGCAAAAGGCCGGCATCAAAAAAATCTACCTCGTCACCCATGCCTGGCACATGCCGCGCGCCGCAACTGCATTCCGCCATGCCGGATTCGAGGTGATCGAAGCGCCGACCGGCTTCACCACGCGTCCCCGAGTCGATCTGCTGGCCTTTTTGCCACGCGCCGACTCCCTGCGTGACAGCAAAATTTTTGTTCACGAAGTGATCGGATTGCTCTGGTATCGGGTAAAGTTCGCGATCTCCGATTTTCAAGCGTAAAGGAACAACATGAAAGCTCGCGTCAAATGGGTGGAACAAGTCTCTTTTCTAGGCGAAACAGAAAGCGGCCATGCGGTGTTGATGGATGGTGCGCCGGCGGCAGGCGGGCGCAATCTCGGCCCGCGCCCGATGGAAATGTTGCTGCTCGGCGCGGGCGGTTGCACCAGCTTCGACGTGATTTCCATCCTGAAAAAAAGCCGCCAGGCCGTTTCGGATTGCTATGTGGAACTGGAAGCAGAACGCGCCGAAACCGACCCCAAGGTATTCACCAAAATCCACATGCACTTCGTCATAAAGGGCAAGGACATCAAACCGGAAGCGGTCGAAAAAGCCATCAAACTGTCAGCCGAAAAATACTGTTCGGCCTCCATCATGCTCGGCGCGACTGCCGCAGTGACGCATGACTTTGAGGTGGTACAGGAATAGTTTGCAGGGCTGGCCGTGCGCCTCTGGTCACTGCATCCCGTTTATCTTGACTGCAAAGGGTTGACCGCGTTGTGGCGCGAAGGTCTGCTCGCGCAAAAGGTTTTGTCGGGCAACACCAAGGGCTACCGCAACCACCCGCAACTCGAGCGCTTCAAACGACAGGTCGACCCGCTGGCCGCAATTGGCGTCGACCTGCTTGAAGTGCAACACGAAGCATCACGACGCGGTTATCGCTTCGATGCCAGCAAAATTCTTTTTTGCGGAGAAATACCGCGTATCGGCGTCACCAGCGGGCAACTCGCCTACGAGTTCGAGCATCTTAAGATAAAACTGGAATCCCGCGACAAGGCCGCTTACCAAAGGATCGCCGCCCTCGATACGCTGCGGGCGCACCCCTTGTTCGAGGAAGTCGGTGGCGAAATTGAGCGGTGGGAAGTGGGCGCTATTTCTCCGGCAGCCGCTTAACCTCAAATCAATCCCTGGCTTTCTGCTGCGCTTCTCTTGGTCGTCTCGCCCAGATACATGCACAAGGTCAATGGCGTACGAATGCTGCCTGGTAAAATCACGAGAAGCATATATGCTTTGAGGTGATAAATTTTTTCATTCATTGAGTTAAGCGCCGAACACAAACATTGCAATAAATGCTTATTGCGATTGCAACGATTTCCAATTTTTCAACTACCGCCGGATCGGGGTCTGAATGACCCTATTGGAAAACAACCAGCTCTGCGAACCATCGGCGGCAATTAAGTTTTTCTTTGCAGGTGCGCTCCGTGCGTTAACGCACATAAGCACTACATGGCGGAGGAATAGAATGGAGTTCGGCTTGCAGGAACGGCTTTCAGGCCATCCACGCGAAAACCAAACCAGCCCATTACCGATTTTCGCCCCGTTCTTTTTTGAAAATGGAGCCGGTCAGGCGCCTCCTCATTATTTGGAATGATGTGCAGCGGGAAGGTTGATCGAGGAATCCAACAAACTTTCAAACGCGTTGCCATCGGGATTGGCGATGCGAAAGGCGATGAAAATGACGACGGATAAAGTGGTTTCTTCGGAAAGAAATTTCCCTGTTGTTTGCGTCGGCGGTTCGGCCGGTGGCCTCGACGCCTATATTCGGCTATTGCAAAATCTTCCGGCTGATATGGGTGTGGCTATCGTCATCGTCAATCACATCACAAAAATACCGACCCAACTACACGAAGTTCTTCCTCGCTTCACCACCATGCCGGTTGACCTGATCACCGAAAGTTTGCTGATCGAACCCAACCGTGTATTTATCATCCCTGAAAATCGGGATTTGCACGTCCAGAATGGGGGGTTCCTTCTGAAGCCAATATCCAAGCCTCGCGGCTGGCCTGATGTGATTACGGTTTTTCTGCGTTCACTGACCAATCACTGGGACGGCAAACTTATTGCAGTTATCGTCTCCGGCTATGATGGCGACGGGGCCGCAGCACTGTGCGGCATCAAGGAGGCTGGGGGCATTACCATCGCGCAGAAGCTTAGTACGGCAACTCAGCCCGACATGCCGGAGAGCGCAATTGCCAGCGGGTGCGTCGATTTCGTCCTGTCGCCGGAAAATATCGCTCAGGAAATTGTGCGAATTGCACGCACGGAGGCATGAGTGAGCGCGCTTGAAAGAAGATCGCCTGCGACCGATGCGAGTGCCAGCCGAATCGAGCCTGTGCAGGAAGTTCAGCCACGGCAGACACGCGTGATTCGCGTCGAAATCGCCCCGTGGACAATATTTTCCCTGGTGCTGGTCATCGTCGGCCTGTGGGTTTCAATACGCCTGTTGCCGGTCGTCCTGGTGCTCGTGATGGCGCTGATGATTGTCGGCACACTCGGCTCTGCGGTGAGATGGCTGGAACAGCGCGGCATGCGCAGAGATATGGGTATCGCCCTCGTTTTCACCATTCTGTTCGTGGTGACCATGCTGATATTCGCGCTTACCATTCCGGAGCTGATAAGCCAGGTGAAAAATCTGGTCAACATGGAGCCGGCGCTGCGCGAGCGACTGGCGGAGTGGTTTGCCAGCTCCCCACTCACGTCAAACCTCGCGAACACGATGCGCAACGCGCAATATGACGCGCTCATTACGTCTTCCTCAGCGTCTTTGCTGAACTTTTTCACGCTCGTGGTAGAGAGTGTCGCCTACGCGGTCGGTGCGATTTTTCTCGCGCTGTACATGATGCTGGATCGCGATCGCCTGCGCGGCGCGCTATTCGCAGTGGTACCGCGCACGCACCATATCCGGCTGTCGCGCATCCTCATCCATCTGCAAACCATCGTCGGCGGCTATATCCGCGGCCAGGCGATCACCAGCGCCCTGATGGCCTTGTTCATGTTCGCCCTGCTCACCGCATGCGGCATCCCCAACGCCTTGGCGATCTCGGTGTTCGGCGGCCTGGCCGACGTGCTGCCGTATATAGGCATCTTCCTCACCATGGGCCCTGCGGTTGCTGCCGCGCTCCCGTTCGGGATGACCATCACCCTGGTGGTTCTAGTGCTGATGCTCGCCTACGAGGAGTTCGAAAGCCGCGTACTGGTACCCGTGGTCTACGGGCGCGAGCTGCGACTGCCGTCGTCAGTGATACTTTTTTCCCTGATTGCGGGCGCCACGCTGTTCGGGATCATCGGTGCGCTACTCGCGCTGCCAATCGCAGCCACAATCATGATGCTCATCGACAAACTGCGCGTCGAACTGCCTGGCGAGACCGAGCAGGCCGTGGATACCGAGATGAGAAAAAAAGACGAGCACAGCGAGCGCGAATACGAGCGCAGAACCGAAGGTATGCCGGCAGAAGAGGCATCGGCCATCGCAGTCGAAATGTCGGGCGCCCGAAAAGAGGCGGAAGACGAGTCGATGGCTTGATCGCAAGCCACAGCCGCAGACATGGTAGAAATCAACCAGATAGTTGCCTTGACCGCCAAAGCGCTCTTCTACTTGCAGCGCAATCCAGAAGGGCTTGTTGCAACGAGAGTTGCACTAAGCATTGCGATGAGGTGAAGCCTCTTCTTCATAATGAGCTACTTGCTTTGTTTTTTACTGCCTCAGGCAGAGTGTTTTTTCACCCATGCGACATACTGGTCCATCCAGTTTTGCAGAAATTTCTTGCTGCCTGTCCCGATGTTGCCGGCCTCGTCAAACAACCCATCCTTTACCTGGATGAATGCTTCGGGTTGTCCAAGCGTCGTGATATCAAGAGTCGCGAGAATGTTGCGCAAATGCTGTTGAGCCATGGCCGTGCCGGTTGCACCGGGCGAAGCGCCCAACACACCGGCGGGCTTGCCCGCCCAGGCGCTCTGGCCATAGGGACGCGAGGCGTGGTCGATCGCATTCTTGAGCACGCCGGGGATCGAACGGTTGTATTCGGGGGTGACGAACAGCAAGCCCTGTGCAGCCACGATCTCACCCTTCAGCCGCTTGACGGACTCGGCCTGGTTCGCATCATCATCCTGGTTGTAAAGTGGCAAATCACCGATTTCCACTTGCCTGAACGAGAACCCCGGCGGCGCCAATTTTGTAACGGCGTTGGCCAGCTTGCGGTTGAATGAATCCTGGCGAAGGCTGCCGATGACAACGGCGATTTGATATTTGCTCATGGTGATCTCCTGTAAAGGTTATAGACGTATTGACTGTGCTCCGTGCTGCGTGATTTATTAACCCAAATAGTCCATTAGATGAGCCTGCCATGAGGGATCAAGGGGTTGTAGGTCGGGTTTTAACCCGACATGTCGTGCTGGCTTTGCATAGCCATTCGACTAGGCCGCCAAAGAACGGCGGCCAAGTCGCTGGTTAAAGCCCGACCTACGTTCTAATGGTCGCGGTAGGGATGCTGGTTACCCAACACCCCCCGCACAGATCCCTGCGAGCGGAATTACCGCACAAGGCTCTTGCCTCGGGTCATAACGCGAAACGCTCCGGCGGATAAGGATGCACCCGCAACGGACGCGGTAT
>JAUYGW010000009.1 GCA_030690245.1 Gallionella sp.
GCGACGGCAAGGACGCGCTCACCAAGCTGAACGGGCAGAAAATCCACCTCATCATCAGCGACGTCAACATGCCCAACATGGACGGCATCACCTTCGTGACCGAAGCGAAGAAACTGCCGAACTACAAGTTCACCCCGGTCATTATGCTGACCACCGAGTCGGGCGAAAGCAAGAAATCTGCCGGCCAGGCGGCCGGCGCCAAGGCATGGGTAGTCAAGCCATTCCAGCCGCCGCAGATGCTGGCCGCAGTAGCCAAGCTCATCATGCCGTAAGGCGGAAAGGCACTACATCATGAACGTCACGGTCACAAATGAAGACGGGATCTGCCGTATCGGCATCGATGGGGAAATGACCATCTATTCCGCCGCGCAGGCCAAGGAAAGCCTGCTCGCCGCTATGGCGGACTGCAAAGAAATCGAGATGAACCTGGCGCATGTGAGCGAAATCGATGCGGCCGGCTTGCAGTTGCTGGCGCTGGCCAAGCGCGAGGCGGCAGAAAAAAACAAGCCGCTGCATTTTGTCGCGCACAGCCAGGCGGTATTGGACATGCTCGATCTGTGCAACCTGGCGGGCGTATTTGGCGACCCGGTGGTGCTCTCGCCCGCGTAAGGTTTTGTAGGTCGGGTTTCAACCCGACATGTCGCGCTGGCTTTGCATAGCCATTCGACTTGGCTGCCAAAAAACGGCAGCCAAGTCGCTGGTTAAAGCGCGACCTACAAGAGGCATGTCGGGTTGAAACCCGACCTACAGAAAGGAAAAATATGAATCTCGACGAAGCATTGCACACGTTTATCGCGGAAAGCCGCGAGTTGTTGCAGGATATGGAAGATGCGCTGTTGCGCATCGAGCAGTCGCCCGATGATGAGGAACTGATCAACGCGATCTTCCGCGCCGCGCACACCATCAAGGGTTCGGCCGGATTGTTCGGGCTGGACTATATCGTCGCCTTCACGCATGTCGCGGAAAGCGTGCTGGACCGGGTGCGCAACGGCGAATTGCGCATCGAAGGCGAGCTGGTTGCCGTGCTGCTTTCCAGTTGCGACCACCTGGTGGAGTTGATCGAGCATCTGGCTGCGGGCGGCGGTGAGCCGACGGCGGAAATACAGGAAAAGAGCAAGGCAATCGTCACCTGCCTGGACGATTACCTGGAGGGTGGCGCGGCAAAAACCACCAACGTGGCCGTGCAGACCGAGCGCGACCAAACCTGCACCAGCGAAGGCGGCGGCGAGGTTGAAACCGACCTGTGGCATATTTCGCTGCGCTTCGGCAAGGACGTGCTGCGCAACGGCATGGACCCGCTTTCCTTTATCCGCTACATGAACACGCTGGGCGACATCCAGCACATTTTTACGCTGCTGAACAACATTCCATCGGCTGAGGAAATGGACCCGGAAAGCTGTTACCTCGGCTTCGAGATCAGCTTCAAGAGCAATGCCGACAAGGCCACCATCGAAGGCGTGTTCGAGTTCGTGCGCGAAGACTGCCTGATCCGCATTCTGCCGCCGCGCAGCAAGATCACCGATTATCTGCGGCTGATCGCCGAATTGCCGGAAGAAGACATGCGCGTTGGCGAAATGCTGCTGCGTTGCGGCACGCTCACCCAGTCCGAACTGGACGCCGCGCTGCGCTTGCAGCATGGAGACGGCACGGCAGCGCTGCGCCCTCTCGGCGAAGTGCTGGTGGAAGCACAGATGGTGCAATCACCGGTGATGGAAGCCGCATTGGATAAGCAGAAGCAGGTCAAGGAACACAAGAGCAGCGAAGCCAACCTGATCCGCGTCGATGCCGACAA